>JBDTMR010000094.1:0-6815 GCA_039934175.1 Sphingomicrobium sp. | reverse complement strand
GCGCGCGCCAATCTTGCAACCGTGCTCTACAAGCAGAACAAGCCGAGCGAAGCGATTGCCGAGCTGGAGCGGATCGAGCGCGAGGGTCGCTCGAACGACGGGCACGCCAGCTTGAAGGCTGCGGCCCTCGGCCGGATCGGCGGTCATGAGGAAGCGCTCGCGCTGTATCGCGAAATCCTCGATAAGCGGCCCCGCGAGCCGAAATTGTGGATGAGCTTCGGCCACATTCTCAAGACCGTGGGCAGAACCGACGAAGCGATCGTCGCCTATCGCCGGGCAATCGACGAGAAACCGTCGCTCGGCGAAGCTTATTGGAGCCTTGCCAATCTCAAGACGTATCGGTTCACCGAAGAGGAAATTGAGCGGATGCGCAGCGCACTGTCGGACGACGGCGTCTACCGCGACGATCGATTCCATCTGCACTTCGCGCTTGGCAAGGCCCGGGAGGATGCCGGTGATGCAGAGGCGAGCTTCACCGATTATTCTGAGGCGAATCGGTTGCGGCGTGAGGAACTGGACTATGATCCGGCGGCCATCGGCTCGCTTGTCGACCGGTCGATCGCAACCTTTTCGCCTGAATTCTTCGCATCTAGAAAAGATTTCGGATGCCCGTCGGATGCGCCTATTTTCATCGTTGGCCTGCCGCGTGCCGGGTCGACATTGGTCGAGCAAATTCTTGCCAGTCATCCGTTAGTCGAAGGGACGACCGAACTCCCCGACATCCCGATCATGGCGCGGCGGCTTGGCGGGCGCAAATCTCGGGCAGAGGACAGCGCTTATCCGGAATGCCTTGCCGACTTGAGCCGCAAGGAATGCCGAACGCTTGGCGAGGAATATCTCGAACGGGCAAGCATCCAGCGGGTGACCGACAAACCACGCTTCATCGACAAATTACCAAATAATTGGGCGCATATCGGCTTTATCAAGCTGATTTTGCCCAGCGCCAGGATCGTCGATGCGCGGCGCCATCCGCTGGCCTGCGGATTTTCGAACTTCAAACAGCATTTTGCACGTGGGCAGGCCTTTTCTTACGATCTGTCGGACATCGGCTTTTACTATTCGGATTACGTCCGCCTCTTGCGTCATTTCCAAGCGGTCGTGCCCGGGTCAGTATATCGGGTCGTGAACGAAAGCCTGATCGACGATCCGGAAATAGAGATTCGTGCCTTGCTCGATGGCATCGGTCTCCCATTCGACCCGGCCTGCCTGTCATTCCATGAGAATAAACGCGCCGTGAGGACACCCAGTGCTGAGCAGGTTCGCCAGCCGGTCAATGCTTCAGGCGTCGATCAATGGCGTGCTTTTGAGCGTTGGCTTGCACCCTTGAAAGACGCACTCGGCCCGACACTCAAAAACTGGCGCAATTAAGCAACAGCGTGGCAGGATTGCGCGCAGGCCAATTGACCGCCCCGATCTTTCTGCCAGCTTGCAGCAGAATTGACCAACTAAGGGGGCTTAGATGCGAATTCGTGCTTCTCGTGCTTATGGAGGGGTGAGCGCGATCGCCCTGTTGGCGTCGTCTGCAATCTGCGCTTCTGCCGCGTCCGCGCAAGAAGCAGCAGCACCGGCAGCCCAGCCGACCGATCCCGCCAACGCGGCATCGTCCGCATCCGATGATGAAGATGCAATTATCATCACCGCAACCAAGCGCGCGGAAAACCTCCAGGACGTGCCGCTGGCGATTACCGCGATTGGAACGAAGCAACTCGACGACCTCCAGGTCAACGACTTCGACGACTATGCGAAGCTCGTTCCTTCGTTGAGCTACAAGAGCTCGGGCCCGGGCACGAGCAACGTCTATTTTCGCGGCGTGGCATCAGGCGAAAATGGCAACCATTCTTCTTCGCTGCCAAGCGTCGGCACCTATCTTGACGAGCAGCCAATCACGACCATCCAGGGCGCGCTCGACGTTCATATCTTCGATATCGCGCGGGTCGAGGCGCTCGCCGGACCGCAGGGCACGCTCTATGGCGCGTCTAGCCAGGCCGGTACCGTCCGCATCATCACGAACAAGCCGGAACTCGGACAAACATCCGGCGCCATCAATCTGGAACTCAACAAGGTAGCGCACGGCGATTGGGGATACACCGGCGAAGGCTACATCAACCTTCCAATCTCGACTAATGTCGCGACCCGCATTGTGGGTTGGTATCGCAAGGATGCCGGCTACATCGATAACGTGCCCGGCACGCTATATTTTCCGACGGCTGACATCACCTTTAACAACGACCACTATGCCGAAGACGACTATAATGACGTCACCACATACGGCGCTCGCGCAGCGCTGAAAATCGATTTGGACGACAATTGGACCGTGACCCCACAGATCATGGCGCAGCGCCAGATCGCGAACGGCTCGTTTGCCGAGGAATCCGGCCTTGGTCCGCTCGAAACGATGCAGTTCAATAAGGAAAAGAGCGACGACAAATGGTGGCAGGCATCGCTTACCATCGAGGGCAAAATCGCAAATTTCGACGTCACCTACGCCGGCGCCTACATGAAGCGGCAGGTCGACGGAGCGTTTGACTATGTCGACTACAGCTACTTCTACGACGCGCTCTACGGCTACGGGGCCTATTGGTATGACAATGCCGGCGACCCGATCAATCCGAACCAATATGTTCGCTCGGACGATCGATTCACAAAACAGAGCCACGAGCTCCGCTTCACTTCGCCGGCAGACAAGCCGCTGCGCCTGGTCGCCGGCCTGTTCTATCAGCGGCAGTCGCACAACATCGAGCAGAATTACATCATTGACGGCCTCGCCGACGATCTGGTCGTTCCAGGCACCGCCAGCAACATCTGGCTAACACAGCAAATCCGCGTCGACCGCGATTATGCGGTTTTCGGGGAACTGTCCTACGACATAACGCCCAAGCTGACCGCGACGGTCGGCGGGCGCTACTACAAGTTCGACAACTCGCTCGTCGGCTTTTTCGGCTTCAGCGACGGGTACAGCAGCGGGACCGGCGTGGCCGCGTGCTTTGACGGGCCCAAAGTCAGCGGCTCGCCATGCACCAATCTAGACAAGAGGACGAAAGACACCGGCTTCGTCCATCGCGTCAACCTCACCTACAAGCCCAACGCCGATCTGTTGTTATACGCGACTTGGTCGAAGGGTTTTCGACCCGGTGGCATCAACCGCCGCGGCACCCTGCCACCTTACAAGCCCGACTTCCTGACCAATTACGAAGCCGGCGCCAAATGGAGCTTCGGTCGTGGCTCGCACTTAAACGTCGCGGTCTATAGGGAGGATTGGAACGACATCCAGCTTAGCTTCCTCGGCCAGAACGGCCTGACGGAAATTCGCAATGCCGGTAACGCGCGCATCTGGGGCTTTGAGGCCGACCTCTTGCTGCGCCCGATGGACGGCCTGAGCTGGAGCACTGGCGTCAGCTATAATAATGCGAAGCTGCAAAACGACTTCTGCAAAATTGCTGTTTCGAACTTTGATTGTACCGTTGATGTCGATCTGGACGACAGTGGGTCGATCGACGATCCGAGTGAGATCAATGAACGTCTGGCACCTTCCGGTACCCGGCTCCCGCTTACCGCATTGTGGAAAGGCAACAGCCGCATCCGCTATGAATGGGACTGGTCGGCCATAAAAGCCCACGTCCAAGGGTCTTTGACTTATGAAGGATCGCGACGCCGCGACCTGCGTGGCATCGAAAACAGCATTTACGGCAACATGAAAGCCTATGCCTTGTTCGACACCGCTGCCGGTATCGAGAAAGGTCCTTGGGAAGTTGAATTATATGTGAAAAACCTGTTCGACGCGCGCGGACAATTGTCCAAGGGAATCCAGTGCGTCGAAACCGTTTGCGGCGATCCGACTGGCGGCACTGCCATCGGCGGAAAGGTGTACACCAACGTTACCAAGCCGCGCACTATAGGACTTCGCGTCGGCTACAAATTCTAGCTCCGATGATGAACGCGACCCATTGCGCCCCCGCGCGCAATGGGTTGTGTATCGCAACTGGTCGAATTAGGTTCGACTGATGAAATATCTCGAAGACATGATCGTTGGCGCCGAAGTTCATTTCGGCAGTTACGACGTCACGCGCGAGGAAGTCCTCGAATTCGCTAGTAAATATGATCCGCAGCCGTTCCATCTCAGTGACGAAGCGGCCGCGAAAACTCATTTCGGTCGCCTCGCCGCGTCGGGATGGCACACCTGTGCGATGACGATGTCAGTGGTGGTCGATCACCTCCAGCGCGACCCGCAAGCGGGACTCGGCTCGCCCGGTGTCGATGATCTGCGGTGGCTGATCCCGGTCTTCCCCGGCGATAAGTTGGAAGTTTATGGCAAGGTCGTCGACGTTACGCCGTCGCGCTCGAAGCCCAATCTTGGCAGCATCCGAACCGAGACGACTGTCAACAATCAGGATGGCGCCACGGTCATGCGATTTACGTCGATCGTGTTGATGTTGCGGAAGCCCGCGGAAGACTAATCACCTTCGAATGTCATCAGGCTAGCCGTTTCGACACCTTCAGCCTCCAACACGTCGGAACCGCCCAGATCGGGCAAGTCGATAATGAAACGGGCGCCCAACACCCGCCCTCCGGCCCGTCGTACCAGCCGCACGGCGGCAAGCGCCGTCCCCCCGGTCGCGATCAGATCGTCCACGATCAGCACACGGGCGCCCGGCGGGCAAGCATCGACGTGGATCACCAACCGGTCCGTGCCATATTCCAGCGCATAATCTTCGCTGATCGTCGCGCCCGGCAACTTGCCGTCCTTGCGCACCAGCAACAGTCCGGCCCGCAACTTGCAGGCCATCGCGCCGCCGATCGCGAAGCCCCGCGCCTCGATTGCGGCAACCAGGTCGACCGGGCCATCAACCGTCGCACAAAGCGCCTCGACCGCGGCGGGCAGGCCGACGCGGTCGAGAAGCAATGTCGTAATGTCGCGAAACTGGATTCCCGGCTTTGGGAAGTCCGGGATCGTGCGGACCAGCGCCTTCCAATCGTCGGCGCTGGTCCTCACGTCGTCATTCAGCCTTCGATCCCGGCCTTGTTCTTGGCGCGGTTACGCTTGGTCTTGTTCTCCGGCTCCAGCGGACCCTTGGCTGCGACCTTGCGCTTCGCTTCGGCCCAGACGTTTTGGTACGCCATGTATCCGAGCACGGTCGCAATCAGCAGGAAGATGAGCACCGTCAGGCCAGCGCGCTTGCGGTCGCCGAGCTTGGGTTCCGCCGTCCACTGCAGGAATGCCGACACATCTTTTGCCATCTGGTCGACGGTCGGCTTGGGCGAACCCTCGGCCTCGTAACTGACCTGCCCTTCCGATGTCAGGGGCGCCGGCATCGCGAGGTTGAGGTTCGCGAAATAGGGATTGTAATGCAGGCCCTGCGGGGTTTTTGCCGCCGGGAATTTCGCAAGCAACTCGGCCGGCTGGTTACGATATCCGGTCAGCAGCGAATAAATGTAGTTGGCGCCGTCGTGGCGGGCCTTGGCCATCAGCGAAAGGTCGGGCGGAAGCGCATTGTTGTTTGCCGCGCGTGCCGCCACTTCGTTCGCATAAGGCGACGGGAAGAAGTCGGCCGGGGTCGCCTTGCGGGTCGCTGCTTCGCCGGTGTCCGGATTGATCGAGGGAACCTCGATTTTCCACTCGTTGGCGGCGTAGGACTTCACCTGGCCTTCGTTGTAGCCAAGCTGCTGAAGATCGTAGAAATGAACCCGGCTGATCGCGTGGCAGCCCGAGCAGACTTCGGTGTAAACCTTCAGGCCGCGCTGCAGCTGCGCCTTGTCGAACGTGCCAAGCAAGCCGTCGGTCGGGAGCCCGGCGTCGCGCGGATGAAGGTGAAATTCATGCTCGGCGGTCGCCTCGTGAGTCGAGGTAAAGTAGGTCGTCAGGTCGGTCGCCATCGAGATCATGAGGATCCCGGCGAAGCCCAGGCCGACGAGGAAGCCGATAATGCGGACCATGGTCTTCTATTCCCCTTAAGCGGCCGTAGAGGGCGAACCAGCGCCCTGGCCCAGCGGTGCACTCTCTTCGGCTTCGCCATGCGTCACCGATGCCGAGATCGACGAGGGCAGCGGAAGCGTGCGCTCGAACTTGCTGATCAGCGGCAGGATGATGAGGAAGTGCGCGAAATAATATGCCGAAGCGAATTGGCCGAGCGCGATGTTGAACGCGTTGATCTCCGCGCCGCCGACATAGCCCAGGAGGGCAACGTCGATCAGCAGCAGGATGAAGAAGCGCTTGAACAGCGGACGGTAATTGCCCGAACGAACCGGCGACTTGTCGAGCCAAGGCAAGAAGAAGAGCAGCAGGATCGATGCGAACATCGCAAGCACGCCCCACAGCTTTGCGGGCAGGATGAAATCGACGGTGAAGCTGCGCAGGATCGCGTAGAACGGCCAGAAATACCATTCCGGAACGATATGCGCCGGCGTCGCCATCGGGTTGGCGGGGATGTAATTGTCCGGGTGACCCAGATAGTTCGGCGCGAAGAAGACGACGAACGCATAAACTGTCAGCACGGCACCCGCGAACCAGCCGTCCTTGGCAGTGTAGAACGGATGGAACGGAAGCGTGTCCTTTTCCGTCTTCACATCGACGCCGGTCGGGTTGTTCGACCCCGGGATGTGCAGCGCCCAGATGTGCAGGATGGTGACGCCCGCAATCACGAACGGCAGCAGATAATGGAGCGAGAAGAAGCGCGTCAGCGCTGCCTGGTCCGGCGCAAAGCCGCCGAGCAGCCAGACGCGCAGCGGCTCGCCGACGACAGGGAAGGCCGAGAAGAAGCCGGTGATGACCTGTGCACCCCAATAGCTCATCTGACCCCACGGCAGGACATAGCCCATGA
>JBDTMR010000093.1:0-7052 GCA_039934175.1 Sphingomicrobium sp. | reverse complement strand
CCTAGTTGGGCACGCCGCGTTTCGCAATCGATTGGGGCGCAAAGAGGGCGAAATAAGGGGGACAAGCGATGGCCGCGACACGAACGTTCGGCGGAGACGCGATCCAGGCGATCCGTACTGCCAGTCAGGCGCATTACCATTTGTCGGCCATGGCGGACCGCAAGGCGAGCATGTTGATGGGTGCGAGTTTCGTCGTTTTCACGATCAGCGTCAGTCAAATGAGCACCAAAGGTCATTTGCCGCTCGCGATGATGGTGCTCGGCATTACCGCTTTCCTGTCGGCACTGTTCGCGGCAATTGCGGTGATGCCGTCGATCCTCGGCGGATCATCGTATCAGGGGGAGCGCAACCTGATGTTTTTCGGCGGTTTCGCCGACATGACCGAAAAGGAATATGTCGAGGAGATGCTCGACCGGCTCGCCGACCAGCCGCGTTTCCTGGAAATGGTCGCACGCGACGTCTATCAAAACGGCCAGGTCCTCGCGCACAAGAAATACCGCTTGCTGAAGATCGCTTATTCGATTTTCATCCTGGGATTGATTGCAAGCGTGGTCGCCTTCATCGTGACCGGCGTGAAGTGAGGGGTTAGCGCATGACCGAACCGGTGATTCAGGCAAAAGTCGACCCCGAGCTGGTCACCGACGTCGATGGTGAGAAATTCTATCGCGCCAAGGATTTCATCTTCGAACCCGAATATATCAACGTCCTGATTTCGGCCCATGCCGGCAATCTGGAATTGTCGAACATGGCCGACAGCAAGGCGTCGATACTGCTCGGTGCCAGCTTCGTCGTGTTCGGTCTGTCGATATCCGACATCGCGGCCGGCAAGGCGAGCATCCCGATGATCGTGCTCACCCTGTTTTCGTTCGTCGCGACGGTGCTTGGCGTGCTGACCGTTCGCCCTGCGCAGATCAAGGACTGGAAGGTCGCGCCGGGCAAATCGAACATCATGTTCTTCGGCAGCTTCTCGAACGTCACGAAGGAGCAATATGTCGAACAATGCGTCCGGGTTTTGGCCGATCCCGAAGCGTCGATCCGCGCGATGGCGTCCGACATCTACGACCATGGCAAATTGCTCAAGAGCGACAAGTTCAGCTGGCTCTACTGGAGCTACACGGCGTTCCTGTGGGGCATGTGGATTACCGCAGGCGTCGTCGTCGTCGACATCTACATGCGTTAAAGCCAGCCTGCGTCACGATAAGCCTGCGCGGTTTCCCTGAGGCCTTGCGGGGTGGCGATCTGCGGCGTCCAGATTTCGGCCGGCACCGAATATGCGGGATCAGATACCCAGTCGGGGTGGCAGAAATAGGCGACGCGGTCGGGCGTCAGCTTCGCACCGGCCCCACGCGTCCAGCCGTCGACCTTGGAAGCAAATTGAAGCAGCAATCGCGGCGTCTGGATCGTCCGCGCCGATACGCCGACCGCTTTGCCCAGCGCGTCGCCGAACTCGCGGTGACTCCAGCCGCCATCGCAACCGTCATCAGGCTCGACCAGCAGCCCTGATGGAACGGTTGGATTGGCGAGCGCCAGGAGAAGGCGGGCGAGGTCGTCGACGTGGATGTAAGAAGCGCGGCCCTGCGGCGGCATGAAGATGTTCCCGCCGCGCGCCATCTTGAACAGCTCGAGCATTTCCCGGTCGCCCGGGCCGTAGACGGCGGGTGGACGAACGATCGCCCAGTCGAGCGGCGCGGTGCGGACCAACGTCTCACTACGCGCCTTGCTCGCACCGTAAGCGGACAAGTGCGGCTCGCGCGCCGCCAGCGAGCTGACATGGACGAAGTGCCGGCAGCCTGCTGCCGCCGAAGCGTCGAGCATGGCCTTTGTCCCCGCGACGTTACCGGCATCGAAGCCCGCTGCGTCGGGCGCATTGATGACACCGGCGACATGGATGACGGAATCGGCCCCATTGCAGAGCGCGGCCAGCGCTGAAATGTCGCCAAGATCGCCCGCGACCCATTCGACCCCGTCGCGCGGTGACTGCGGGCGGCGGGTGAGGGCGCGAACCCGATGGCCGGCGTCAAGGGCTCGATCGAGCAGGTGCGACCCGACGAATCCGGTCGCGCCCGTCATGGCAATGGTCAGAGCGGCGACCAGGGCGCTTCGTCCTCGGGCTGCTCGGGGGGAATGGTCTGATCCTCGACCCCGCCAAGATGTTCGAGCAGGATGTCGAGCACCGGCTCGAGCCCGGTTCCGCCCGCCGCGCTGAGCGGATAAACCTCTTGCCCGCTGGCTTCGTGCAATTCGTCCGACAAGGCCTGAATCAATTCGGCATCGATCGTGTCGACCTTGTTGAGCGCGAGTACGATCGGCTTGTCCGCGAGCCCGGCGCCATACGCCTCGAGCTCATCCTGGACGATGCGATAGCTGGTCGCGACATCCTCGTCATTGGCATCGACCAGATGAAGCAGGACCTGGCAGCGTTCGATATGGCCGAGGAAGCGATCGCCGATGCCAGCGCCGTCGGCGGCACCTTCGATCAGGCCCGGAATGTCGGCGACGACGAATTCGCGACCCTTGTGGCTGACCACGCCCAATTGCGGGCGAAGCGTGGTGAAGGCATAAGCGCCGACCTTCGCATTGGCATTGGTGACGGCGTTAATGAAGGTCGACTTGCCCGCATTGGGTAGCCCGACCAGTCCGACATCGGCGAGCAGCTTGAGCCGCAGCCAGACGTACATTTCCTCGCCGGGCCAGCCCGGGCCGTGCTGGCGCGGGGCGCGATTGGTCGACGTCTTGTAGCTGGCGTTGCCGCGTCCGCCGTCGCCGCCCTTGAGAAAGGTCAGTTGCTGTCCGACTTCGGTCAGATCGGCGAGCAGGGTACGATCCTCGTCATCGGCGAGAATCTGCGTCCCGACCGGGACCTTGACGATCAGGTCCTTTCCGCCGGCGCCTGTCATGTTGCGGCCGGCACCGCCCTTGCCGCGCGGTGCCCGGAAATGCTGGGTGTAACGAAAGTCGATCAGCGTGTTGAGGCCGGCGACTGCTTCGAAGATGACGCCGCCACCCTTGCCGCCCGCGCCGCCGTCGGGTCCGCCATATTCGACGAACTTCTCCCGCCGGAAGCTGACCGCGCCGGGTCCGCCGGCGCCGGAGCGAATGAAGATCTTGGCCTGGTCGAGAAAATGCATTCGCGGCCTTTAGGCGAGCGAAGCGCAGACTCCAACTGCCGGGCGGTCAGCGACTGGCAGCGGTCTTGCGGGAAAGCACTGCAAGCACCTGCCGAACCGCAATGTCGCGGGCGGCGGATCGGGGCAGGCCGCAGGCGCGGGCAACCT
The DNA here is from genome assembly GCA_039934175.1 of Sphingomicrobium sp. Classification (GTDB taxonomy): domain Bacteria; phylum Pseudomonadota; class Alphaproteobacteria; order Sphingomonadales; family Sphingomonadaceae; genus Sphingomicrobium. Next base: position 3,777 of record JBDTMR010000093.1, on the reverse strand, counting down.
CGCCCCCGACCAGGCTGTCGCCGATGGCGAGCAGGACAAGGCCGAGCGTCGCCTGGTCGAGGGGGCGGTCGTCGCCGGTCTCGGTAATCTCCGCGACGACCTGTGCGATCGCATTGGCGACCGGCTCTAGCGCTTCGCGCTGGCGGGTAAGGACGACCCAGGCCATCAACTCACCGACCTTCTGTTCTTCGAAGGCGTCGAACATGGCGGCGATGACGTCGCTTAACTTTCCTTCGCCGCGGCGCATCCGGCCGATCGAGCCGGTAATCGAATCAGCCACTCCGCGCGCAATCTCTTCGGCAAGAGCACGATGGAGACCGGCCACGCTGCCGAAATGATGCAGCACATTGGCATGGGTCCGCCCCATGCGCGCTGCGACCGATTTCAGGGTGATTGCGGCAATCCCCTCCTCGCGCAGCAGCGCATGCGCGGCGGCCAGCGCCAAAGCGCGACTTTCCTGCGGTGAGAGGCGTTTACGCATTGGCAACCTTATTGACACAAATGTAAGCTATAACCATGTTGGGTATCGACCCTTTGGAGTGATGACATGAGCGTTGCAAGCGTGACCCCTGCCGACCTGACCATGACCGTTCGCGATCTTCGCTTCGGGCGCGACGAGAAGACGGCGCGTTGGTGGCACAATGGCGATCCTGTCGCGACGGCGCTCTACAACGCATTGTCGGCAACCTTTCCGAAGGGCGAGGCCTTCTTCATCGAGAGCGTCCGGCGTTATCTGGACCAGGTTCCGGAAAGCCTGCGCGAAGAAATCCGCACGTTCACGACGCAGGAAGTCATCCACAGCCGCGAACATGCCGCCTTCAACAATCGCGCGGCCGAGGCAGGTTACGATCTCGCCCCACTCGACGCGGTGGTCGACGAACGGCTTGCGCTGATTCGGTCGAAGCCGCCGATTGCGGCGCTCGCCGCGACGATGGTGCTGGAGCATTTCACCGCGATTCTCGCCCACGAATTGCTGGCCACCCCGGCGCATCTCGACGGCGCCGACCGGGCCAGTGCCGACTTGTGGCGCTGGCACGCCGCCGAGGAAATCGAGCATAAGGGCGTCGCCTATGACGCATGGCTTGCGGTGACCAGGGATTGGTCGCGCTTCAAGCGCTGGCAGGTCAAAGCCAAGGTCATGCTGTTCGTAACCAGCCATTTCTTCCCGGATCGCCTCAAGGGCGCGGCCGAACTGCTCCGTCAGGACGGGATCAAAGGTTGGAAAGCGTGGAGCGGCCTGTTGTCCTACGCGTTCTTCAAGCCTGGCGTTTTCCGCAAGATCCTGGGCGCGTGGGCAGCGTTCTTCCTGCCCGGCTTCCACCCGTGGAAGCATGACGATCGTGAATTGATTGCCAATTTCGATCTCACCGGCGCCTATGCGCAGGAACCAGCGCGCAAGGTTCGCCGCGCGCAGGCAGCCTGACGAAGCGGATGACGCAGGGTCAGGCGGCGATTGCGCCGCCGACCCCGACTCCCTTTTCCAGCCAGCAGCGCATCAGCACGGCATCGGTCTGACGACCGCGCGCGCAACTGTATCGCGGCGCCCGCATCCCGGTCGTGACGAAGCCCAGCTTCTCGAGCACGCGACCCGAAGCAGGGTTGTCGACGAAGTAGGAGGCTTCGAGACGGGTGAGGCCGAGCGCGCGGGCGATGTCGAGCAACGCTTCGCTCGCCTCTGTCGCGAAGCCGCGATCCCAATGCTCTCGCGCGATCCAGTAACCGAGCTCGACCGCGCCCGACGGGCGGCGGCCAAGGCCGCATGATCCGACCAGAACAGGTTCGTTTTCGGTCCGTTCGAAGATCAGGAAGGCCGGCAGGACGGGGTCGCGAGGCGCGGCGAGGAATGCCTCGGCATCGCGCAATGCGAATGGCCAGGGGGCGGTCGAGAGGTTGCGGACAATCGCCTCATCGGCGATCGCACGCGCCAGCGCGGGGGCATCTTCCACCCAGCCCGGTCTCAACAGCAATCTGCTCGTTCTTGCGAACATCATGACTTCCCCTTCGCGTCCGTGCTGCCGCCTAGCGACAGTTCGTGACAGTTTCGGGAGAAGAAAAAGGGAGAAGAGGGGGCTGCCCTCTTCTCCCTTTTGGATTCCTAAAACCGGTCTCCTGGGCTGCCCCTCTGGGGAGCGGCCCGTCCTTGACCGATCCCTATTTTGTTGCCGCTTCCGGCATAATCGCTTCGACGTGCACGTATTTGCGACCAAGCTTGCCGTCGCGAAACGCAACGCGGCCGTCGATAAGCGAATAAATAGTGTGGTCTTTGCCAAGGCCGACATTGTCGCCCGGGTACCATTTGGTCCCGCGCTGGCGCACGATGATGTTGCCGGCGCGAACTGCTTCGCTGCCGAACTTCTTCACGCCAAGACGTTTGGATTCCGAATCGCGACCGTTGCGCGAAGAACCGCCTGCTTTTTTATGTGCCATCGTTCAGCTCTTACTTCTTCTTGGGAGCGGCCTTGGGAGCCGCCTTCTTCGCCGCTGCCTTAGCAGGTGCAGCATCCTTTGTCGACGCCTTGGCAGGCGCTGCCTTCTTGGCCGCGGGCTTTTCAGCCGCTTCCTTCTTCGCAGGCGCAGCAGCCGGGGTTTCGGCCTTGGCGGCGGGCTTCTTCTCCGCAGGCTTGGCGTCGGCCTTCTTCTCGGCTTTTTTGCCGCCGATCGACACGATCTCGAGGATCGTGTGCTTCTGGCGATGACCGGCCTTGCGACGATAATTGTGACGACGGCGCTTCTTGAACACCGTGACCTTTTCACCCTTCGCCTGGGCGACGATCTTGGCCGCGACGATCAGGCCGCTGGTCGACTTGAGGTCACCGCCGTCGCCCGCCAGGAGCACGTCGGTAATGTCGATGCTGTCACCGGCTTCACCGGCAAGTTTCTCGACGACGATCTTGTCTCCGGGGGCGACGCGATATTGCTTGCCGCCCGTGCGCACGATTGCGAACATTGGCCTCTTCTCTTCAATTCTGAAATCCGACCGCACGATGAAAAGCACCGGTAGCGCAAGGCTCCGCGCGGAAAGCGTGCCGCCTAAGCGGGCATCTGCGCGAAGTCAATGGCCGGAAGGCGGCCTTAGTGGCGCAGCTGCGGCTTCAATCGGTAGCGGCCCTTGGAGAATCCGTCGAACAGCCCGTCAATTGCCGGATGGTCGACTTCGCCATTCTCGTCGTCGCGCTCCAGGTTCTGCTGGCTGACGTAGGCGACGTAACTTGATTCGGTATTCTCGGCGAGCAGATGGTAGAATGGCTGGTCCTTGGCAGGCCGCATCGCCTCGGGGATCGACTCATACCATTCCTCGCTGTTGGCAAACTCGGGATCGACGTCGAAAATGACGCCGCGGAAGTCGAGCAGGCGGTGGCGCACGACATCGCCGATGGCAAAGCGCGCGGATGGGGCAAGAGCGAGAAAGGAGTTAATGTCCATCGGGTAAATGTAATGCCCCGCTGCTGCAGCGCAATAGGGTTCAGGCTGGGATCCGCTCGCCGCGCCAATCGAAGCAGCCGCCGCTGTCCGGCAAACCAAGACCGTCGATCACGTCGAGCAAGGCAGCCGCGCTGGCGGCGGGGGCGAGCAACTGACCTTCGGGCAAGTTACGCTGGAACGGCTGGCTGAGGCGGGTATCGACCGTCCCGGGATGGAGCGCCACTGCGATGGTCTGCTTGCGGGTGCGGGCCAGTTCGATCGCGATGGTTCTCACGACCTGGTTGAGCGCCGCCTTCGACGCCCGGTAGCCGATCCAGCCGCCCAGCCGATTGTCGCCGATTGACCCGACCCGGG
>JBDTMR010000092.1:0-7056 GCA_039934175.1 Sphingomicrobium sp. | reverse complement strand
CGAGATCCAGAAACTCCACCTGCTCGCCGGCAAGGGCATGAGCCTCAAGGCGATCTCCAAAGCCATGACCCGCAGCGAAGAGTCCATCCAGGCTCGCGCCAAGATCGACAAGCTAAAGGTATCGAAGCTGAGGTAGGCGCTAGAGTCAGCTTCCGACCCATTGCAGACATTAGCCGCTAAGTTACAAGCTTCGAAGATGCTTTGGTGGGATTGGAATGCGCGGCAACGATTGGCGCTAGTGGCGGCAATGCTGGCGGTTGCGGCAACGCCCTGGCTCATGCTGGGCTGGCTGCCGAATGAGTGGGGCGCATTTGTCGGTGGCACGGCTTTCCTCACCATTCCGCAAGTCGTGGCTTGGTTTCTGTTTGTGGGTGTTCGAACCGGGCGAATGCCGGTCAGAGGAGGCGCTGAGGTTCGGCGCGAGTCTCCGATGTGGTTCTGGCTTACTGCCGTGATGTATGTGGTGCTTGTGCTGCTCTTTCTCTGGGTAATTCTTGCGGTGCTTTTCGACTTGCCCATGCGGCCTTTCTAATGACCGCTTCCCACCCAAAGCTGACTCTAGAAAATTCTGTCCTACAGTCGGCAACCTGTGCCACCGGGGTTGCGGCTCCTTTCATCGTTGGTTTTTGGGCACAATGTCGGTCAGCGGGAATCGTCCCCGTCACCGTGATCATTCGGTAGGATTCGTGAACATTCGCGCTTGAAGGGGCCGCCGCGGCAAAGCCGCGCCGTCGGTTCTGTCGCCATTGGCGCAGGCGGATCGCCGAAGGTTCCAACGATCCAACGCGTCGGTGGAAAGGCAGCACAGGTCGTCCGGCCGTAACCGTCTCTTCGCGCTGCTTCACGATTGCCTTGGCAATCGCTCTGCTACGCTCAGCGACTATGGCACCAACACGGTATCGACCGCTTCATCCGCCATGTCGGGATAATCCAGCGTGTAATGCAGCCCGCGGCTTTCGTGGCGGGCCAGCGCGCTTCGAATGATCAGGACGGCGACCTCGACCAGGTTGCGCAGCTCGATCAAATCGGGCGTCACCGTGAAGTTGCGGTAATAATCCTTCACCTCTTCGCGCAGCAGGTCGATGCGGTGCTTGGCGCGTTCCAGCCTCTTGGTGGTCCTCACGATGCCGACGAAATTCCACATGAAACGGCGGATTTCGCCCCAGCATTGCTGGATGACGACTTCCTCGTCGCTGTCGGTGACCCGGCTTTCGTCCCAGCCTCGGATCGCGGGCGGCTCGTGCAATTGATCCCAGCATTCCAAGATGTGCCGCGCCGCGCTGTCGCCAAACACGAAACATTCCAGCAGGCTGTTTGATGCCAGGCGATTGGCGCCGTGCAGGCCCGACTGGGTGACCTCGCCCGCCGCATAAAGCCCCGGCGCATCGGTGCGTCCGTGCAAATCGACGAGCACCCCGCCGCACGTATAATGCTGCGCCGGCACCACCGGGATCGGCTGCGTGGTGATGTCGATGCCCAGCCCGATCAGTTTCTCGTAGATGTTGGGGAAATGCCCCTTCACGAATTCCGGGTCCTTGTGACTGATGTCCAGCCAGACGTAATCCAGCCCGTCGCGCTTGATCTCGTTGTCGATCGCGCGGGCAACGACATCGCGCGGCGCAAGCTCGGCGCGCTCGTCATACGTCGGCATGAAACGTTCGCCGGTCTTGGGGTTTTTCAGGATACCGCCTTCGCCGCGCACCGCCTCGGTAATCAGGAAATTCTTGACCTCCAGATTGTACAGGCAGGTCGGGTGGAATTGCATGAATTCCATGTTGCTGGCGCGGCAGCCCGCGCGCCACGCCATCGCGATCCCGTCGCCGGTCGCGCCGCGTGGCGCGGTCGAATATAGGTAGGCGCGGCCTGCACCGCCGGTCGCCAAGACTGTGGCGCGCGCCGTCAGCGTTTCGACATGGCCGCTCTCGCGGTGAAAGGCATAGACGCCGTGGACCGCGCCGCTGGTCGTGAATTCGGTGGCGTGACGGCCGGTAATCAGGTCGATCGCGACGCGGTCGGGCAGGATGGTGATGTTGGGCTTCGCCAGCGCGGCGCGTTCCAGCGCTTCCTGCACCGCCCATCCGGTTGCGTCGGCGACATGCACGATGCGGCGGTGGCTATGCCCACCCTCGCGGGTCAGATGCCAGCCTGCTCCATCGTCGTCGATGTTGAACGGCACACCCAGTTCGGCCAGCCGCGCGATCGCGGCGGGCGCGCCGCCGACGACATATTCGACGACCGCGCGATTGTTGAGGCCAGCGCCCGCGATCATCGTGTCGCGGATATGATCCTCGAAACTGTCGCCTTCCTCAAGCACGGCGGCGATCCCGCCCTGCGCCCATTCGGTCGCCCCGCCGCCCAGCGCGCCCTTGGCAAGCACAGCGACTTTCCTGGTTTCGGCCAGCGTCAGCGCGGCGGTCAGTCCGGCGGCACCCGAACCGATGATGATGACGTCATATTCGCTCACCGGTCGCGCCTCGTCAGCGCCAGGAAAACGTCTTCCAGATCGGGATCGCGGGTCGACACGTCGATGATCTCGAAGCCCGCGTTGCCCAGCGTCGTCAGAACATCGCCGGCATTCACCTTGTCCTTGCGATACTGGATTTCGACCGTCCGCTCGCCGGTCTTCTCGACCCGGTCGAAACAGGTCGCTTCGGGCAGCGTCGTCAGGTCGCGATCGAATTCGACGACGAGTACCTTGTCCTGCGCCTTGGCGACCAGCTCGCGGGTCGGCTCGTTGGCGATCAGCTTGCCGTGATTGATGATCGCGATCCGGTCGCACAATTGCTCGGCTTCCTCAAGGTAATGGGTGGTCAACACCACCGTCACACCCTCGCGGTTGAGCTTCTTCACATAATCCCAAAGCTGCTGACGAAGCTCGATGTCGACGCCAGCCGTCGGCTCGTCGAGTACCAGGATCGGCGGCGAATGGACCATCGCCTTGGCGACCAGCAGGCGACGCTTCATTCCGCCCGACAACGTTCGTGCGTAAGCATCGGCCTTGTCGGTCAGATGGACGGCGGCCAACAGTTCGTCGGTAATCCGCTCGCGCTTGGGAACGCCGTAAAGACCGGCCTGGATCTCCAGCGCCTCGCGCGGCGTGAAGAAGGGATCGAACAGCAATTCCTGCGGGACGATCCCGATTGACCGTTTGGCATTGCGCGGCTGCCGATCGATGTCGAAGCCCCAAACCTCGGCGGAACCGGCGGTTTTGGTGACCATTCCGGCAAGGATATTGATCAACGTCGATTTACCGGCACCATTGGGACCGAGGAGGCCGAATATCTGGCCGCGAGGGATGTCGATACTGACATCGTCGAGGGCCAATTTGCCCCCGGCGTAAGTCTTGCTGAGCGATTCGATGCGAATGGCAGGGGCGTCGTGAATCATCCCGACTCGATAGCCGCGCCGCCGCTCGCCGCAAAGCGCTTATGGTGAAAGCGCTGTTAACCCTAACCTTCAAGGTAATTGTGACATTAACCCTGCTAGGTCGTCGCCATGATTTCGGGTGTTCGTATCTGGGCCGCAGTTGGTGTCGGCATGACGGTATTGCTGGCAAGTGCCGGTCAGGCTGCGCCGATCGCTGCGCCGTCGCCGCCACCCGCTTCGGTCAACCTGATGCGGCCGCTGACTCTCACCAAGATTCGCGACATGGACTTCGGGAATCTCGCAACCATTTCGGCGGGCACCGCGACCATCGATCCGTTGACCGAGGCGCTCGCCGTCACCGGCGGCATTTCGCAGGCAGGCGGCACCGTGCAGTCGGCGCGATTTGCCGGCTCGACCCAGAGCTCTGCGGTGGTCAATATCAAGGTGCCGAACAAGACCGTTTTGCTGACCCGCGTCGGGGGTACCGAGACGCTTTCGGTAACGGCCTTTACGCTTGACGGTCAATCGAAACGGACGCTCGCCCAGGCCGGGGTGTTCGAGTTCAATGTCGGTGCTACCGTCAGCGTAACTAACGGCCAGGCCGAAGGACTCTACACCGGGACATTCGACGTCACGATCCAATATCCCTGAGCTCGCCTGACCCATCGTTCAAACCTTGATCGCCGTGGTTAATTTGCGGCGAACGATGCTCATTCAACCAAAACGAACGGGATAAGGTCACTCTTGCGTTATTGAAAACACGCGAAAGGTTTGTGCCCGTGCTGATCAAATGGACAAAGGCGGCCGCTGTTTCGGCTGCGCTTCTCGCGGGATTTCCCGCCATCGCCGCACCCGTATCTTCGGCGACCGCTCCGCCGGCCCGGGCATTGCTGCTCATCCCGCTGACCCTGACCAAGGTGCAGGACGTGCACTTCGGGTCAATCATTCCCGATGCCTCGAGCCAGGTGACGGTGACGATCGATCCGTCGACGGGCAATCGCACCTCGTCCCATCCGGCTTCGCTCTTTCCCGGCGACGTCGGGCAGAGCGGCATCTTTGCCGGTGCCGGAACACCTGGCCAGCAGGTGATCATGGCGCTGACGCCGCCGGCGACCCTGTCCGACGGGCTCGGTAATAACCTGACCGTCGTCACCATGCTGCTTGACGGTCCGAACACCCGAACGATTGCGGCCAACCAGACGTTCTTCGTGCAGGTCGGCGGCGTCATCCAGGTCCCGCCGAATGCGCCGGACGGCCTGTACAGCGCAACCTATGACCTGACGGCCGATTACCAATAGCCCCACAGGGTTGGCTTATCGGTTGAAGGGCAAGGGGGCGGTTGCTAGGGTTTGGCCCATGCAGCCGCCCCCTGAAACCATTCGCACCAAATCGCTCCGAGTCGCCTGTGACGGCTCCGGAGCGGTGCCTGCCGCGCTCGGCCATCCGCGCGTCTATCTCCACATCGACGACAATGGCTATGTCGACTGCGGTTATTGCGACCGCCGTTTTGTGCTCGAAGGCGGGCCCGCCGATGTTCCCGATGCGCCGCAGGCCTCGTGACCGTCGATCCCAGAAGCTTTCTCTACCGGACGCTTGATCCGGACGAAGCGCAGCGCCTCGCGCATCGGCACCTTTGCGCGCACGACGATGGCGAACTCTATCTTCAATATGCCGTCAGCGAGGCATTCGGCTTCGACGACGGCCGGTTGAAAACCGCCGATTATAACGTCAGTTCGGGATTTGGCCTGCGCGGTGTTGTGGGCGAGATGACCGCTTTCGCCCATGCCAGCGAGATCAGTGCCGCAGCGATTGATCGGGCCGCTGCAACACTGCAATTGCTCGACCCTGCAAAAGGCCCGCACGCCGCGCCGCCGCCGCGCACCAATCGCGCTCTTTACACTGGCGACGACCCTTTGATCGCCATTCCGTTCGCGACGAAGGTCGCCTTGTGCCAGCAGATCGATGCTGCCGCCCGCGCCCGCGATCCGCGCGTCGAACAGGTCAGCGTCAGTCTCGCCGCCAGTTGGAGCGTCATCGACATCGTTCGCGCGGACGGGTTCGTTGCGCATGACATTCGTCCGCTGGTCCGGCTCAACGTCTCGATCGTCGCCCGCGACGGAGATCGCCGGGAAACCGGCTATCACGGCCTTGGCGGTCGTTATCTCTACGACCGGCTGTTCGAGGCCGAGACCTGGAACCGGGCGATCGACATTGCGCTCGCGCAGGCGCTTGTGAACCTGGATTCGGTCGCGGCGCCGGCCGGCGAAATGCCGGTTGTGTGTGGTCCCGGCTGGCCCGGCGTACTGCTGCACGAAGCGGTCGGCCATGGCCTTGAAGGCGATTTCAACCGCAAGGGCACCTCGGCTTTTTCCGGTCGGATCGGCGAACGGGTTGCGGCGCCCGGTGTCACCGTGGTCGATGAGGGCGCCATCGACGACCGTCGCGGCAGCCTGACGATCGACGACGAAGGAACGCCGACCGGGCGCACCGTCCTGATCGAAGACGGCATCCTCAAAGGCTATATGCAGGACCGCCTCAACGCTCGGTTGATGGGAGTCGAGCCGACCGGCAACGGCCGCCGCGAAAGCTATGCCCATGCACCAATGCCGCGGATGACCAACACGTTCATGCTGGGGGGCAGCGACCAACCCGACGAGATCGTCAGCCGCGTCAAGGACGGGATTTACGCCAAGAGCTTCGGCGGCGGGCAGGTCGACATCACCAGCGGCAAATTCGTCTTTTCCTGCACCGAGGCCTACCGGATCCGCGACGGCAAGATCGCCGAACCGGTCAAGGGCGCGACGCTGATCGGCGACGGCCCGACGGTGCTGACGCGGGTAAAGGCGATCGGCAATGATATGGCGCTCGACGAAGGCGTCGGCGTTTGCGGGAAGGGCGGCCAGTCGGTCCCCGCCGGGGTCGGCCAGCCGACGTTGCTGGTCGATGGGCTTACCGTGGGCGGCACTGCCGCGGCATGAGTCTGGTCGAACTCGCCCGGTTCGGAACTCGGGTCGAGGCCGACCTTGCCCGGCTGGCGCTGGAAGCGGAAGGGATCGGCGCGGTGCTGATGGACACCGAAGCGAACAATTTCTTTGGCGGCGGCGGCCTCATCGGCGTTCGCCTCATGGTGCTCGGCGAAGACTATCAAGAAGCGATAACAATCCTCGAAGAAAATTAGTCGCGAAGAAGATGGACGATTGGGTCGAGACTGAAGCCCGCCCCATCGGCACAACGCTCCAATTCCTCGCGCGGCGTGCCGTCTTCATTGCGCGCCACGGCCCAGGCCAGGGTCGATCGGTTGCCCGACCGGCAGAAGGCGAACAATTTTCCATCGCCAGTCGCATGAATGGCGTCGCGCATCGCCTCGATGTCGCTTGGCCCCATACCGCGAACGATCGGGACGTGGCGATAATCCAGCCCTTCGGCGCGCGCCGCGGCCTCGATCTCCTCACTGGTCGGTTGACCCACATCCTCGCCGTCGGGCCGATTGTTGATGATCATCGTGATGCCCAGCGCCTTGAGTTCGGCCATGTCGCCGGGCGCGATCTGGCCGTCCACGAACGTCTTCTCGTCAAGTTGCCGGTGCATCATCCATCTCCATGGCTTCGCCGAGCGCGGCAAGCAACGACTCGCCGTGACGCTCCAGCTTTGTATCGCCGATCCCGTCGATGGCGGAAAGCGCTGAAAGCG
>JBDTMR010000091.1:0-7083 GCA_039934175.1 Sphingomicrobium sp. | reverse complement strand
CCAAGCGCGGTTCGGCGGCGATATCGGGCCATCCATCGAAAGCGGTTCGGTTCGGGGGCGAAATTGGCTAGGAAGCGGCAGGATTTGGGAGGCCAGGCTGATGACCGACGGCGCACAGGCAAGTTTTCGCGCGATGGACGAAGGAACAGACGAAGACTGGCAGGCAATCGGGTCGCACTTCGGGCCGTTCGCGGGCGGACTTGCCGACCGCGTGCTAACCCACCTCAAGTTGCTCGACGGCGATTATGGCGGATTTCCTATCGACCGCCTGCAGCACAGTTTGCAGACCGCAACCCGCGCCCACCGCGCCGGGGAAAGCGAAGATTATGTCGTGATGGCGCTGCTCCACGACATTGGCGACTCGCTGGGCAGCTACAACCATCCCGACATTGCCGCCGCCATCCTCAAACCCTTCGTCGACGAACGGCTGCACTGGATCGCGCAGCATCACGGCATCTTCCAGGGCTATTATTTTTTCCATTACATCGGGATGGACCGCGACATGCGCGACCAGTTCCGCGACCATCAATGGTTCGAGGATACCGCACGCTTCTGCGAATTGTACGACCAGGTCGCGTTCGACAAGGATTATGCCAGCGAACCGCTGGCGTTCTTCGAACCGATGGTGCAGCGCGTTTTTTCGGCACCAAAAAATTCTATCTACGTTGGTGTCGCCGAATCCGGATGAAGGGAAATTCTGTGAAGCTTCGCTCAATCGCCGTCGCATCGGCGCTGCTCCTGTCTGCCTGCAAGATGGGTACTGCGCCTGACACCAACGTTGCCGCCGACGGCGAACGAATGGTCGCGCCGGTGCTCGACAGCGCCGATGCCGTCGACATTCACAGCTATGCCAAGCCACTCGAAGCGCGGGTCACCAACGTCGCGCTCGATCTCGACGTCGATTTCGACGCCAAGCAGATTTTCGGGACCGCGACGCTCGATATCCAGAAGAAGGCCGATGCCAAGGAAATCATTCTCGACGACAAGGGTCTGGTCATCGAAGCGATTGCCGACGGCAAGGGCGCTCCTCTTGATTACAAGGTCGGGGCGATCGATCCGGAGCTGGGTGCACCGCTTGCCGTGGCGCTCAAGCCCGACACCGCGAAGCTGGTCATAAAATATCGCAGCGCTGCCGAGGCCGGGGCGTTGCAGTGGCTGACACCCGAGCAGACGGCGGGCAAGAAGCAGCCCTATCTGTTCAGCCAGGGCGAATCGATCCTCAACCGGACGTGGATCCCTACCCAGGATTCGCCGGGCATCCGCCAGACCTGGCAGGCGACGATCCGCGTTCCCGAAGCGCTGACCGCGGTGATGAGCGCACCAAGCGCGGGGGACCCGACCACCGCCGACGGCAAGCGCGCCTTTCGCTTCAACATGGACAAGCCGGTCGCGCCCTATCTGATCGCGATTGCGGTCGGCGACCTGAAATTCCGCTCTCTCGGACCGCGCACCGGCGTCTGGACCGAACCCGCCATGCTCGACAAGGCCGCCGCCGAACTGGGCGATACCGAGAAAATGGTCGATGCCGCCGAAAAGCTGTTCGGCCCCTATCGCTGGGGTCGCTACGACATGCTGGTGCTGCCGCCGTCCTTCCCGTTCGGAGGGATGGAAAATCCGACGCTCACTTTCCTGACTCCGACTTTCCTGGCCGGCGACAAGAGCCTGGTCAGCCTGATCGCGCACGAGCTTGCGCATAGCTGGTCGGGCAATTTGGCGACCAATGCGACCTGGGCCGATTTCTGGCTCAACGAGGGCACCACGACCTACGCAGAACGCCGTATCATCGAGGAGATTTACGGCCCCGATGCCGCGCGCCAGCAAGTCGCGCTTGGCATCGACGCAATGCACAAGGCGATCGAGGAAAATGGCGGCGCTTCCGGCGCCGACACCCGCCTCCACATCGACTTGAAGGGTCGCAACCCCGACGACGGCCTGACCGACATCGCCTACGAAAAAGGCGCGGCGTTCCTGCGAATGATCGAAGCCAATGTCGGCCGCGAGAAGTTCGACGTCTTCATGCGCGGCTGGTTCGATCGACACGCCTTTCAGCCGGTGACGTCGAAGATGTTCCTGGCCGACATTCGAGACCATCTGGTCAAGGGCGACAAGGCGTTGGAAGCCAAGCTTCAGCTCGACACCTGGGTTTATCAGCCGGGCATCCCGACCAACACGATCGTCGCCGACCCGCAGGCGTTTGCGCGCGCCGATGCGGCGGTCGCTTCCTTCCCGTCGACCGGAGCCCCGCCAGCCGATTGGGCGAATTGGACCACCGACGAGAAATTGCGAATGCTGACCCGCCTGCCGCGCAAACTTCCGGCGGATCGACTGGCCGCACTCGACAGAAAGTTGGGATTGAGCACGACCGGCAACAATGAAGTGCTGTTCGCCTGGCTCGACCTCGCGGTTGCCAATCGCTTCGATCCGGCGGTGCCGGCGCTCGAGAAGTTCCTGCTATCGCAGGGACGGCGAAAATTCGTCCGGCCGCTGTTCAAGGCGTTGATGGCCGACCCGGCTTGGGGCGTACCGATTGCCAAGCGACTCTATCCGCAGGTTCGTCCGCTCTATCACCCGCTGACGGCAAGCGCGGTCGACGAATTGGTGGTCGGAAAGGCCGCCAAGACGAACTGAATAAATTCGCCATCCGGCGGTCAAAAACCGACGATCTTAACTGCCCTTAAACCCTCTTGGGCTAGCTCGAACTCTGCCGTTCACAGCAGGATTCGGAATGTACGAGGCACCTGACCGTTACAAGCGCATGGTTTCTGCACGCCTTCCCGGCGGGGAATCGCTTGCGCTTACCAACCAGGGTGCCGACGGCGATGCCTCGCCGCTGCGCGATGCGCAACTGATCGCCCGCGCCCACCTCGCCCCCTTCTTCGCCGCCGCCAACGTCGCTGCGGCCTTGCTGATGGCGGGGATGTTATGGGGTAAGGCAGCGGTCCCGCTGATCCTCGGCTGGTCGATGATCGTGGCCGCACTGAACCTCGGTGCGATGCACATTGCCCGCAACCAGGCGGTGACCCATGTCGGCCGTTCGGGTCGCCGCGTTCCACAATTGCTGATGATCGGCGATGTCATCCTGCGCGCCGCCGTCTGGCTCAGCCTGCCGATTGCGACCTTCGATTCGCTTGATCCCATTTCGCAGGTCGCGGCGGCCTCGCTGCTTGCAGCGGTCGGCGTCTCGGCGCTCGGTCTCGTCGTCGTTCCGGTCTGCGCGACGGCATGGATGTCGGTGTTCACCGCCGCAGTTTGCTACGCCATGTTCCAAGGCCGCGATTCGATCTCCATCCTATCCCTGCTGCAGATTACATTCACGCTCGGCGTTGCCGTCATCGGCGTCCAGGTCGTTGCCCGCTGGGCGTTCCGCCAGCTCCAGACCAATGCCGACATGGGATCGGCGAGCGAAAGCGCATCGCTGCTGCTCCAGGAATATGAGCAGCGCGGGGTCGGCTGGCTGTGGCAGGTCGATAGCGACAATCGCGTGACCTATATCTCGTCCCGCATGACCGCATTGCTCGGTCGACCGGCAAGCGCCCTGCTCGGCCATTCGCTCCCCTCGCTGCTGGGCGGGTCGGCGGAATTGGGCCGCGTGCTGATCGAGCGGCAGCCGTTCAGTGCGCTGGAAATGGAATTGAAGACCCAGCGCGGCGCGCGCTGGATTTCGATGGCGGGCGATCCAATCATCGACACCGCCGGCCGATTCGAAGGTTTCCGCGGCGTCGGCAGCGACATCACCGAGATTCGTCACACCCAGGAACGACTGACCAACCTGGCCAACATGGATGTGCTGTCGGGCCTGCCCAATCGCGGCCGGGTGCGTCAGTTGCTCGGCGAAGCGTTGCGGGCGGCGACGGTCGGCAATGTGCCGTGCGCGATCATGTTCCTCGACCTAGACGGCTTCAAACCGGTCAACGACACGTTCGGCCATCCCAAGGGCGACGCCGTTCTTCAGGCGGTCGCCAAGCGCCTGTGCGAACAGGTCGGCCCCGATGGCCATGTCGGACGCATGGGCGGCGACGAATTCGCGATCGTCGTGACCGACGCGCAAAGCCGCCACAAGGTCGAGATCCTTGCCGACTCGATCATCCGCTCGATCGGCGAACCCTACATGATCGACCAGACCGAAATCCGCATCGGCGTGTCGATCGGCTGCGCGTTTGGCCCGATCGACGGCGCGACCGTCGACGATCTGATCCTCAAGGCCGATCTCGCGCTTTACCAAGCCAAGGATGCCGGACGCGGGGTCGCCAAATATTTCTCTGCCGAATTGCAGAACGAACAGGACGACCGGGTCCGTCTGGAAACCGACCTTCGCAACGCGATCACCGCCAAGCAATTCCATTTAATGTTCCAGCCGCTGGTCAGCGCCAAGTCGCAGGCCGTGATCGGGTTCGAAGCGCTGATCCGCTGGAATCATCCGCAGCGCGGGCTGGTGCCGCCGTTCGTGTTCATTCCGGTCGCCGAAGAATCCGGCCTGATGCCGGTGATCGGCGAATGGGTGATTGAGGAGGCCTGCCGCGCGCTTGCCAGTTGGCCGGAGCCGATCACGCTGGCGATCAACATCAGCCCGAAGCAGATCGTGATGCCGTCGCTACCCAATGTCGTCAGTCAGGCATTGGCGCGTTACCGGGTCCCTGCCAACCGGCTCGAACTGGAAGTGACCGAAGGCATTTTCCTTGGCGACAATGGCGCCACGCTCGACACGCTCAAGCGTCTTCGCGCGCTCGGCGTGGGAATTGCGCTCGACGATTTCGGGACCGGCTATTCGTCGATCGGCTACCTCAACAAGGCGGTCTTCCATAAGCTGAAGATCGACGGCAGTTTCGTTCGCGAAGCCGGTACCCGTCCGGAAAATGTCGCGATCATCAAGTCGATCGTCCAGCTCGCCAAGAGCTTCCGGATGAACGTCACCGCCGAAGGCGTCGAGACGACCGAGGATTTCGAGCGCATGCGCGAACTCGGCTGCGACACGATCCAGGGCTATCTATTCGGCAAACCGCTCAGCTACGACCGCGCCAACCAGCTCGTCGTCGGGCTGAAACAGCGCAAGGCCAGCTGACCGGCCCTATTCCGCCGCCGCGGGTTCGCGCACCCGCAGCATGGCAAGCGCGGCGATCGCCAACGTCCCCGCCGCAAAGGCCATCGTGTAAATCGGCTCGGTCGGGAAAAAGGCTTTCATGATCGATCCCATCACCGTCGCGACCAGCAGTTGCGGCACGACGATGAAGACGTTGAACAGCCCCATGTAGGTGCCGAGTTTGGCTTGCGGCAGGCTGGACGCCAGGATCGCATATGGCATGGCCAGGATCGACGCCCAGGCAATGCCGACGCCGACCTCCGCAATGCGCAACTGGCCAACATCCTTGAAGACGAAGAAGCTTGCATAGCCCGCAGCGCCGCACAGCAGGCCGACGACATGGGTTTTCGCCTTGCCGATGCGTTTGGCGAGGAACGGCAGTAGAGTCAGCGCGGCGATTGCAGCGACGCCATTATAGATTGCGAATAACACGCCGACTTCATTTCCGGCTTCCTGGTAAGCGGCGCTGGAGGCATCGGTGGCATCGTAGAAATATTGGGCAACGACCGGTGTCGTGTTGATCCACATGATGAACAGGGCCGACCAGCTGAAAAACTGGACCAGCGCCAGTTTCTTCATGATTGGCGGCATTCCCGAAAAGTCACCGACCAGGCTCGACAGCATCGACGGCTCCCGCCCCGTCCGCGCCATCCGGATCGCGATGAGCGACGCCAGACCGTAAGTGATTAGCAACCCGCCGAGCAGGTAGATTTCCTTTTCCAGACCAAATTGCGGCACGGCCAGTGCGACCAGCAGTCCGGCGAGTATCCACGCGCCGCTGACGGTGAAATTACGCGCCGCCAGCGCGCGCATCACCGGCGTCGGATCGGCCTCGGCTTCGTCGCCGAACGCCTTGAGTTCTTCCGGTGCATATTCGCGGGTCGTCACTACCGTCCACAGCACGGCCAGGAACAAGGCGCCGCCGCCCGCCCAGAAGCTCCATTTCACGGTGTCGGGAATGACTCCGGCCGCTGCTTCGTTGGCGACTCCGAAATGTTCGAGCAGCCACGGAAAGATCGACCCGACCACCGCGCCCGCACCGATGAAAGCGGTCTGGACCGCATAGCCGGCGGTATGCTGGTCCTTGCGCAACATGTCGCCGACAAAAGCGCGGAACGGCTCCATCGAAATATTGAGGCTGGCATCGAGCAGCCAGAGCAGCACCGCCGCCATCAACAGGACGGGCGCCAGCGGCATCAGCAGCAAGGCGAGTGCGGCAAGCACCGCGCCGGCGAGGAAGTATGGCCGGCGCCGCCCGAACTTGCCGAGCCAGGTGCGGTCGCTCATGTAGCCGATGATCGGCTGGACCAGCAGGCCGGTCAGTGGCGCGGCTACCCACAAGGCCGGAAGATCATCGAGCGACGAACCCAGCGTCTGGAAAATCCGGCTCATGTTCGAATTTTGCAGCGCGAACCCGATCTGGATCCCGAAAAAGCCGAACGAAAGATTCCACAAGCCCAGCGCGGACTGCTTCGGTTTTTCTGCAGCGCTCACATCACTCTCCCGATTTCCCGGGTCTGCCGCCCGTGGTCGCAGCGAGGCTGGCAGACCACGCGCGCGTGTCAACGCGAACCGTTCGTGCATACGAATGCACGGATGATGACGAACGCCGATTGACCGGATACGAATAAGCAGCCACAACTTTGTGAACGTTCACAAAAACAAGATAGCGGGAGAGCGATATGGCAGGGGCAGCGCAACCGGTGGATATCTCGGCAACCAGCGGCAATAATGCGGGCAAGGATGACGGCGTCGACGCGCCGGAGCTTCGCCTGTTCGTGATGGCCCTGTTCTTCATCTTCGGCGGCATCACGTCGCTGAACGACGTCATCATCCCCAAGCTGAAGGAGCTGTTCACGCTCAATTACACGCAGGCGATGCTGGTCCAATTCTGCTTCTTCACCGCCTATCTGGTGATCGGGATTCCCGGCGCCCAGCTGGTCAAGAAGATCGGTTACATGCGCGGCGCGGTGGCGGGGCTGCTGACGATGATGGTCGGCTGCCTG
>JBDTMR010000090.1:0-7158 GCA_039934175.1 Sphingomicrobium sp. | reverse complement strand
ACCGAGCCGCCGAACGATTGGTTAGTGCGCGGCTCATCGGGCAATCCCGATGACGCGGAAGGCCCGCGCCGGATCCGGATCGGCAATCTGGAAGAGCCGGACATTGCGCTGCGCCTGTTCCAACCGCTGCTTCGGCTGTTTCGAATAAAATCTTTGCTCGCTAAGAACCAGACGACTCCCGACGCGCCACTTCGGATTTGTGTCCAGGTCGTCGTCGAGCGCGCCGATCGCGAAGCGCCCTGCCGCGACTTGTCCTCGATCGACAAACTTCGGATCGGCGATCGCGTCTTTTCGATCGAGCTTCGGATCACCAATCGGTCGGGCCGGACGCAACATGTTGCAATCCTCTCGATGGACCGATCGCTCGCCATCAAGACCGCACGATTGGCGCGCGATGCGCAAAACCTAGTGATCGCGCCGGGCGAGACCCTGCGCGCAGATGACGCCTATCGTGGTGACGGTGACGGCCAGCTGGTGGTCATCAGCTCGGAATCGCCGATCGACGTCGCCGGGCTGGAGCAAAGCTATCCGGGCGTGCCCGGTCCGAACCCTTCCCCGAGCCTGGCAATCGATCCCGCATGGACCCTCGTCTCAAGCCGCTATCATGTCGAACGACAGTCAATCGGCTACATGGGTGGCGGGGTGAATGTCATGGCGGGAATGGCGCCGTGGATGGCGGCACTTTATTCGACCGTCCCTTACACCAAAGTCGATTTCGACGAAGATGCCGCACAGCCGCCCGAGAAGCGCCAGTATCTGGCCAATCGCAGCGCGGAAGAACGAGCGCATCGCTGCGGCGGGACGCTGATTGGCGGCAATCTGGTGGTCACGGCCGCGCATTGCGTCGCGAAAGGACAATATGCCGGTGAGGGCTTCCGCAAAGTTTTCAAGCAACGGCGGATCCGGCTGGGCTCGGCCGACCTTGGGTACGGCGGGGCGACTTATCCGGTCACCGCGATTGCGGTGCACGCGGGCTATGATCCCAACGGGAATGCCAACGACATTGCCTTGCTGCTGATCGGTGAAGACCGCGGATCGGTGCGCCAGGTTCCGGCGCCTGCACTGTTGCCCGATGGTCCGGTGACTGCGGGAGCTAAGGTGATGGGATTTGGCTGGGGCTATACCGGAACGGTCAAGCCCGGCGCCGACCCTTTGCTCAACATGGCGGCGAAGCTGCAACATAATCCGGGCGTCCTCCAGGTCGGGCAGATGGTGACGCTGGACTGGAAACGTTGCCAGAAAAAGGTCGGCAATTTGCTCGGCCCGGGGATGGTCTGCGTGACCTCCCCAGGCATTGCCGCGGGCGATCCGCGCGCGAAGAACGTCTTTAGCTGCCGCGGCGACAGCGGCGGGCCGCTGATCGAGAAACGCGGCGCGCGCGATGTGCTGGTCGGCGTGACGAACTGGTCGATGGGTTGCGGCTACAAGGACTATCCCTCGGTCTATGCCGATGTCGGCAAATATCGCGCCTGGATCGACGCGGCGCGCGCATTGCTGAAGCCAGGGGCGGCCATCCGGGTTCCCGAGCCGCAGGCGTCGAGCCGCTGAAGCGGAGCAACCGCGCAATCGCTTTTGCGGCGGTGGCTTGATCCCCGTTCTGCGCAGGGCCACGTACGTCCCATGAACGAAACCCTTATCCAAATCGCGACCTGGCTCGTGCCGCTGATCATTGCCATCGTCTTTCATGAGGTTGCGCACGGGCTGGTCGCGCGTCGGCTTGGCGATCCCACGGCGGCCCAGCTTGGGCGACTTACGCTGAATCCGTTCAAACATGTCGACCCGGTCGGCACTGTCATCCTGCCGATGGTGCTGGCGCTGGCCAAGGCGCCGATCTTCGGCTGGGCCAAGCCGGTGCCGGTCGTTGCGGAACGGCTGCGCAACCCGCGCCGGGACATGGTGATCGTCGCACTGGCGGGCCCGGCCATGAACTTCCTGCTTGCCTTCGTCGCCGTGCTTATCCTGTTGGCGGTCGACGCGGGCAGCGCGCAGCGCGGTGGAGCAACGTTCTTCATTGCCCAGAACGCCGTCAATTTCCTGCTGATCAACCTGTTCCTTGCAACGTTCAACCTGATCCCGCTGCCGCCTTTCGACGGTGGCCATGTGGTCGAAGGATTTCTGCCGCGCAGGGCGGTTCCGGCGTGGCGCAACTTCGGGCGGTTCGCGATCATCATCCTGTTCGCGCTGCTGTTGGTCGTGCCGATGATTGTTCCGTCGGCCAACGTCGTCGAGCGGCTGATCAGCCCGATCGTCATGCGGATCGCGGAATTCTACCTGGGGCTTGCCGGCATCGCTTCCTGAACACCGGGGTTTGCACCGTGTGTCCGCTTCCCGCATGATGGCGCGTACAAAATTGGGGGTGGAAATGGTTCGATCCGATCATGTGCAGGCGCTGATCGCCTTCGCTGCGCTGATTTCCACACCGGCTATGGCGCATCAGCTGACCGGGGCCTCCGATCGACTGATCATCGGTTTCTATCCGACGATGGAGCGCGGCCGCAGCGAAATGACGCGCATCGTTGAACAAAGCAGCGTCGCGGTGGTCGGCAATGACAGCGACTTTGCAATCACCGGCGATCCCTGGATTCCCGGCTATCTGACGTTGATCGCTCGCGATCCCCGACCGAGCGACTTCGCTGGCATCTCCGTCGGTGCAATCCGGCTAGGTCAGATTTCAACCGGTGAAGCGGAAAAAACGCTGCACGCCTTCCTGCCTCGCGCTGCGCGGCGCAAGCAATTGCTCCAATTCGCGCAGACGCACCGCGATTCGAACCTGTCCATCTGCGGCTTCAGTCCTGCCGACGGAAAATGCCTTGGCGCGGAATATAGCCGCGCGGTCGGCCCGATGTTGCCGATCGAAATCCGCAACAATGGCCGAACCAACCGCTATGTCGCATTGATCAAAATCACCACAGACATGGCCGCAACCCTCGTCCCGCTGCGTGACGATGCGGTGGTCGTGCCGCTGTCCGCCGGGACGACGCTTTCGCTTCCCCCGCTGAACGAACCGGGGGAATTGATCCTCCTGGCGTCGGATTCGCCGTTCGATCCGGCCGGCCTTGCCCAGTCACCCTTCGCTGTTCCGCAGCAGATCGAATGCGTTGGAAAGGGAGGTCCGCGCTGTTCCTACGACTTACCCCCATTGACGCTGGACAATCGATGGACCGCAAGCGCGATTGTCCTGGGGGAGGATGATGACGAACCGAAACCGGCTATGGGGGGCGGCTTCGCCGCGTCGCGCGGCGACGCCGACTGGACGGTCGAGCTGTACGACACGACGCCCTATACGAAAGCAGAAATCGCCGCCGACAGCGCGCTGCCCGTCGACAAGACCAAATTTCCTGCCGAGCGGACGCCGGAAGAACGCGCCCATGCCTGCGGAGGAACGTTGATCGCGACCGACATCGTGATTACCGCCGCCCATTGCGTCGCTAAGGGCATCTTCAAGGATCCGAACATGAAGCGGGTCTTCACCGGTCGCCGAATTCGCCTTGGCACGCTACGAATGGGCAAAGGCGGAGAGACCCGTGCGATCGTCGGGTTGGCGGTCCATTCCGACTACGACCCGTCGGCCGACGGATCGCCGAACGACATTGCCCTTCTGCTGATCAGGCGCGACGAAACCGGAATTCACCTCCAACCGCGCTCGCTTGCCCTCGGCACCGAGCGCATCGTGCCGAACAGCGACTTGGTCGGGCTGGGTTGGGGCTTCACCGAGACCGTCGCGCCAAATGCGAATATCATGTCGAGCGGCTCGACCGCGCAGCGCAATCCCATCTTACTGCAGCAGGCGTCGCTGGCGCCTTTGTCCTTTGCCGAGTGCCGCAAGCGTCTGAAAGACCGGGTGAAACCGACGATGATTTGCCTCGTCACACCGAAACAGGTGCTGGCGCGCGGCGGCGAGCCGACTTTCAGTTGTCGCGGCGACAGTGGCGGGCCACTGGTGAGGGATTATGGCAGAGGCACTGAAGAACTCGTCGGTCTGACCAGCTGGTCGCTGGGCTGCGGCTACAAGGACACGCCCTCGGTTTATACCGACGTGACGCAATATGACCGTTGGATCGCTGCGGCCCGTGCCCAGCTCAAGCCAGGCGTCGCCATCAAGGTGACCGAACCGGCGCGCGCGCCACGGGCGGCGCGCCGGCGCTAGCTTTTAATGGTCGGTCGAGCCGTGATCGGTCGAGCCCTGATCCATTGCGTTGGCCGAATTGTCGAGATTGTCAGTCGCATTGGCCAGATTGTCGACGCTTGCATTGTCGAGGCTTTCGCTCGGCGCGACGACTTCGTCGGTCACGACAACGTTTTCAGCTGGTGCTTCGGTCTTATTGCAACCGACGAGCGCCAGCATGGCCGCCGGAACGATCGCCGCAGTGATGATCTTGCGCATAAAGAATTCCCCGTTTGGATTGATGGACGTTGCGTAGCCTAAACGAAATGGAGCTTGGCGAGAAGCGCCTTGAATCGCGGGGTTTCGCGAAGCGGCGCGAGGAACGGGTCGCTGAAGGCATAAGCGAGGCCTGAATCAAGCGCTGCGAAAGCCTTGTCGAGCGCATCGAGCGCGGCGTCCGGCTGCCCCCATTGCGCCAGAACCTGTGCCTGCTGATAAAGCCCGTTATCGCCTTCGTCGGCGACCAGCCGGTCGAATGCCGCCTTGGCGGCACCACGGTCGCCTTTGCGGAACGAAGCGATCGCGATGCCTGGGGTCGAGAGCAGCCCGACCTTCTCCCGCGTAAAGGCGGCCAACGCTCCGTTGAGGTTACCAAGCATCAGCATGGCATTGCCGACATCGCCATTCGATCCACCGATGTCGGGGTTCATCTCGATCGATTTTTCGGCCGAGGCGATGGCTGCCTTGTAATCGCCGCGGGCGAACTGGATTCGCCCGGAGGTCTTGAACAGGTTGGGATTGAGCGGGTCGAGCGCCAGGGCACGCTCAATCGCCGGAGCCGCCTCGGCAAATTGCCTCCGCCGCGCGCGATAAAGCGCGTAGAGACTAAGGACATCCGCATTGCCCGACCCGTAAGCATGGGCCTTGGCGTAGGGCTGCTCCGCCGCCTTGATGTCCAGTTTGCCGTAATAATAGGCATAGCCCAGCGCGACATAGCCATCGGCATATTCGGGGGCGCTTGCGATCGCCTTGTTCGCCTCGACAATCGCCGCATCGTATAATTGCCGCCGCTCCGCGAGCTGACCATAAAGATTGCCGATCACCGCCATCGCCCGCGAACGGGCGGCTCGGGCGGCGGCATAATCCGGGTCGCGGCGCACGGCCTCGTCAAATTGGGCAAGAGCGGCGCGGTCGCTCGCCTCGTCCTTCTGGCTATCGAACAATTCCTTGCCGCGCAGAAACGCATCGAAGGCAGCGACGTTCTTGGTAGCGCCGCTGCGCTTGCGGCTTTCGACGGACGGACCCGCCAACCGCAGCGACAGCGCCTCGACGACGGCATCGGCGACTTCTTCCTGCAATTGCAGCAGATTGGTCATCGGCCGGTCGAAGCTGTTCGACCATTTCGAAAATCCGGTGGCGCCGTCGATCAGTTCGATCGCGATGCGTACCATCCCGTCGCCAACCCGGACATTGCCGTCGAGCAGGTTGGCGACGCCGAGCTGGCGCGCAATCGACTTGCCGCTGCCCTCTTCGCTGGCGAGTGCCTTCGACGACGCCTGGCCGACCACCTTGATGGCGGCGTTGCGGGACAGGCGGTCGCGAAGTTCAGCGGACAGGCCGTCCGACAGATATTGCTGCTTCGGATCACCGCTCAAATTGTCGAACGGCAAAACCGCGATGCTGTTGTCGGCGGCCCCGCTGCCCAGCCAGCGCCACGCGCCAAATCCCGCAGCCGCCGCGACGGCCGTTCCAACGGCCAGGATTGCGTTCCGCCGGTCGACCCGGATCGGTGCGCGCACGGATATATTCTGGGGCTTGCCGAGAATATCGCCGACCGCCGCCACAACCCGATCAATCGCGGGATTGCCGTTCTTCGGACCGCCGCGCGAGATGTCGATGCACTGAATCTGGCGAAAGCCGAGCGGCGGCGGGCTGCCGTCGATCGTCAGGGGAACCAGTCGATGCTGGTCGCGGCCGACGCTGGCCTCGTCCTGCACCCAGTCCGACTTCAGCGAATTTTTTGACCACAGGACGACTACGGCGCTGGCACTGTCGAGCGCTTCGGCGATTTGCGACCCGAACCGCTCGCCGCCGGGAATCAGCCCGTCCCACCAGGTCTTGAACCCGGCGGCTTCAAGCCGGTCGATGACGGCGCGTGCCCAGCTTTCGTCGGGACGCGCATAGCTGACGAAGACATGGCGTTCGCCAGTCGTTTGATCCGAACGTGTTCCGTTCCGGTCCATCGCCGCGCCACCCCATGTCTTGCCCGAACCGAGACGGGCCGCTCCACCCTATGACGACAAAGGAGCAAAGTCATCAGCATGGCCAAGCCAGCGACCAGCGACTATGCGCGCCGCGATGACATTGAACGGCTGGATCATACTCGACAAACCGCTGGGGCTTGGTTCGACCAATGCGGTCGGCGCAGTCAAGCGCGCGCTTCGCGAGGCGGGCGAGCCGAAAACCAAGGTGGGGCACGGCGGAACGCTCGACCCGCTGGCGACCGGCGTCCTGCCAATTGCGCTTGGCGAGGCTACCAAGCTGGCCGGACGGATGCTCGATGCGACTAAGGCCTATGATTTCACGATCCGCTTCGGCGAGCAGACCGATACGCTGGATGGCGAAGGACAGGTTATCGCGACCAGCGACGTTCGCCCGTCCCGCAACGAACTGCTTGCCTCGCTGCCGAGTTTCACCGGCCCGATCGAACAGATGCCGCCCGCTTTTTCGGCACTGAAGGTTGACGGAAAACGCGCCTACGACCTGGCCCGCGCCGGTGAGGAAGTGACGCTGCAGACGCGCGCCGTCACGATCCATGAGCTGGCGTTGTTGTCGATTGACGAGACCAGCGCCACCCTGTCCGCGACCGTCAGCAAGGGCACCTATATCCGGTCGCTTGCCCGGGACATCGCATATGCGGTTGGAAGCGTCGGCCAAGTCACCATGTTGCGCCGTACCAAGGCCGGTCCGTTCGACCTTTCGAAGGCGATTTCGCTGGACTTTCTGGCCGATGCCGCTAAGGCGCGCGACCTGACGAGGGTGGTTCTCCCGCT
>JBDTMR010000089.1:0-7191 GCA_039934175.1 Sphingomicrobium sp. | reverse complement strand
TGATCGGCGAGGAATTCGGGTTGATCGCCTGCCTCGCGATTGCGCTCATCTATCTTGCGCTGGTGGCGCGGGTGCTGGTCAAATTGCTCGACGAGGAAAGCTCGTTCGCGATCCTTGCCGCTGCCGGTCTTGCCATTTCCTTTGGCTTGCAAGCGCTGATCAACATGGCGGTCAACGTTCAGATTGCGCCGTCGAAGGGCATGACCTTGCCGTTCATCAGCTATGGCGGAAGCTCGATGTTGGCACTGTCGATTGCGATGGGATTGCTGCTCGCCTTCACCCGGCGAAATCCCTATCTGAGCCGCTCGCCCTATGTCGTGAAGTGGGGCGGGGAGAATGAGGCGCAATGAATGTCATCCTGGCCGCCGGTGGAACGGGCGGACATATGGTCCCGGCCCACGCGCTGGCCGCTGAATTGAAGGCGCGCGGCCATGGGGTCGCGCTGGTCACCGACGAACGCGGCGCCAAGATTCCCGGCCTGTTCGACGGGACGCCGACGCACATCCTGCCCGCCGGACGGCTGGGCGGAGGGCCGCTTTCGATGATCCGGGCCGTTTTCAGCGTGCTCGCCGGGCGGCGGCAGGCCAAGGCGCTGTACAAAAAATTCACGCCGGACGTCGTCGTCGGCTTCGGCGGCTATCCCGCGTTCCCGGCGTTGCTGGCGGCCAGCGCGCGCAACATCCCGACCGTGCTTCACGAACAGAATGCGGTGCTTGGCCGGGTCAACCGGATGCTTGCAGGCAACGCCGCCGCAATCGCGACTGCTTATTCGACGGTCGAACGGCTGAAGCCTGCCTATCGCGGCAAGGCGGTGCTGGTCGGCAACCCGGTCCGCGCCGAAGTCGCGCGTCTGGGCGAGGCGCCGCTTCCCGAATATGATGAAGTCGCTCCGCTCAAAATCCTGATCACCGGCGGAAGCCAGGGCGCGAGCGTGCTCAGCGACGTGGTTCCCGCCGCACTCGGCGCGCTTCCGGCCTCGCTTCGCCATCGGCTGCAGGTCGTTCAGCAATGCCGCCCGAACGAAATCGAAGCGGTTCGCGCGGTCTATACCGAACTCAAGATTCCTGCCGACCTGGCGACTTACATTTCGGACATGCCGGCCAAGCTGGCCGATTGCCATCTGGTCATCGCCCGCGCCGGGGCATCGACGATTGCCGAGTTGACCGCCGCCGGCCGACCCGCAATCCTGGTGCCGCTGCCGATTGCGACCGACGATCACCAGACCGCCAATGCCCGCGAAATGGCCAAGGCGGGCGGCGCCCGGATGATCCCGCAGACCGAATTCACCCCCGAAACGCTGGCGGCGCAGATCCTGGCGCTGGCCGAAGACCCGCAGGCGCTGGCCAATGCCGCTTCGCGCGCCTTGTCGGTCGGGCGGCCGCACGCGGCCAGGGATTTGGCCGATCTGGTCGAGCGGATCGGCGAGGGCCTTGCCCCGCTGCAAGTTGGCCGGGCAACATCGGCCAGTCCGGCCATGGCGATGAGCGCGGGAGTTCCGGCATGAAGGCGATGGGACGCGAGATCGGGACGATCCACTTCGTCGGAATCGGCGGCATCGGCATGTCGGGAATCGCCGAAGTGATGCATCACCTGGGGTACCAGGTACAGGGCAGCGACATGGCCGAAAGCTATGTTACCGAAGGGCTCCGCAAGGCCGGAATTCCGGTGATGATCGGGCAGAGCGAAGAAAATTTGGGCGATGCCGTTGTGGTCGTCTGCTCGACCGCGATCCGCGACGACAATCCCGAGGTGAAGGCCGCCGCCGAGCGCCGCATCCCGCGCGTCCGCCGCGCCGAAATGCTGGCCGAATTGATGCGGATGCAGTCGACCATCGCGGTCGCCGGCACCCACGGCAAGACGACAACGACATCGATGATCGCAGCGATGCTCGATGCCGGCGGGATCGAGCCGACGGTCATCAACGGCGGCATCATCAACAGCTATGGCTCGAACGCCCGGCTCGGCAAATCCGACTGGATGGTGGTCGAGGCCGACGAAAGCGACGGCAGTTTCCTCAGGCTCGACGGGACGATTGCGGTCGTCACCAACATCGATCCCGAACATCTCGACCATTATGGCAATTTCGAGAATGTGAAGGACGCCTTCGTCGAGTTTATCGAGAATGTGCCTTTCTACGGATTGGTCGTGATGTGCGTCGATCATCCCGAAGTACAGGCGGTGCTCGGTCGGATCCGCGATCGACGGATCGTGACCTACGGCACCAGCGCGCTGGCCGACCTTCGCGCCGACAATATCCGTCCCGAAAATGGCGGCAGCCGGTTCGACGTCAGCGTACTCGCCAAGGATGGCGAGCGGCATGTCATTGAGGGCGTTTTCGTGCCGATGCCCGGCAAACACAATGTCCTGAACGCGCTGGCGGCTGTCGCGGTCGGGCTGGAATTCGGCATGGCCGACGACAAGATCGCCGGCGGGTTCGAAAAATTCGGCGGGGTAAAGCGGCGCTTCAGCCGGGTCGGCGATGTAGATGGGGCAGCGGTAATCGACGATTACGCGCACCATCCGGTCGAGATACGGTCGGTGCTGTCGGCGGCGCGGGAATCGGCGGAAGGTCGCGTCATCGCGGTCGTCCAGCCGCACCGCTTCAGTCGACTCCACGATCTGATGGATGACTTCCAGGCCGCCTTCAACGATGCCGATATCGTGATGGTGACGCCGGTCTATGCCGCCGGCGAACAGCCGATGGAGGGCGTCGACAGCGAGGCGCTGGCCGAGGGCTTGCGGGCGCGCGGGCACCGCATGGTCAAGACGGTCGCCGACGCCGCCGATCTTGCCGCCAGCTTGCGCGATGTCGCGGCGCCGGGCGACCTCATCATCTGCATGGGCGCGGGCGACATCACCAAATGGGCCGCTGGCCTTGCGAAAGGAATCGACGCCGCGAGGGCAGCGAAATGAGCCTGGCCGACAGCTTGCCCAAGGTGCGCGGCAAGCTGACCGCGAACGCACCGCTGGCGCCGCTCGTCTGGTTCAAATCGGGCGGGTCGGCGCAGTATCTGTTCGAGCCTGCCGACACCGACGACCTCGCCGATTTCCTGCGCGGGCTGGATCCCGAGGTTCCGGTGATGGGGCTTGGCCTTGGCAGCAACATGATCGTCCGCGACGGTGGCGTTCCCGGTGTCGTCGTCAGGCTCGGCAAGGCGTTTGCAAAGGTAGAGAAGCTGGCCGATCTGGCGCTTCGTTGCGGCGGCGGGGCGAGCGGAATCCTCGTATCCTCGACCGCGCGCGACGCCGGCATTTCCGGGATGGAATTCCTCCGTTCCATCCCCGGCACCGTCGGCGGGTTCGTCCGGATGAACGGCGGCGCTTATGGTCGGGAGACTTGCGACATCCTTGTCGAATGTGATGTCGTACTTCGTTCGGGGGAGCGAGCCACGCTGACTGTCGATGCGCTCGGCTACACCTACCGTCACAGCGAATTGCCCGAAGGGGCGATCGTCGTTTCCGCGACCTTCCGCGGACAACCGGGCGACGCAAAGGAAATTCAGGCGGAAATGGACCGGATCGCCGCAAGCCGCGAGGAATCGCAGCCGCTGCGCAGCAAGACGGGCGGATCGACCTTCAAGAACCCGCTGCCTGACAAGGCATGGCAGGTCATCGATGCTGCGGGCTGTCGCGGCTTGACTCGAGGCGGCGCGCAAGTGTCGGAAAAGCACTGCAATTTCTTGCTCAACCTGGGCAATGCGACCAGTGAGGACATCGAACGATTGGGCGAAGATGTCCGGCGTCGGGTCAAGGACGACAGCGGCATCGAACTCGAATGGGAAATCCAGCGCGTTGGGATTCTGGCGGATCGCGACAGCAATCAGCGGATGGGAGTGGCGAAGTGAACAAGGACTTGCATGTCGTGGTGTTGATGGGGGGCTGGTCCGCCGAACGCGACGTGTCGCTGTCCAGTGGCAAGGGCGTGGTCGATGCGTTGAAGGCGCGCGGCTGGAGTAATGTCACCGCGCTCGATATGGACCGGAATATCGGCCAGGTGCTGACCGCAATTCGCCCCGATGTCGTGTTCAATGCACTTCACGGTACGCCCGGCGAGGACGGCACGGTGCAGGGCATGCTCGACCTGATGCAGATTCCGTACACGCATAGCGGCGTGACGACCTCCGCCGTTGCGATCGACAAGGAACTGACCAAGGCAGTGCTGGTCCCGCACGGCATTCGCATGCCGCTGGGCAAGGTCGTCGCGAGCAGTTCTCTATACGAGGGCGATCCGATGGCGCGGCCCTATGTGCTCAAGCCGGTCAACGAAGGCTCGTCGGTCGGCGTCGCAATTGTCACCGAGGACGGCAATATGGGCAAGCCGATCAGCGCGAAGGCGGAAGGGCCGTGGCAGCACTTCGACCGGTTGCTCGCCGAGCCCTTCATCAAGGGGCGCGAGCTGACCGTGGCAGTGCTCGGCGGCGAGGGCTTGTGCGTGACCGAGTTGCAGCCCAAGGCCGGCTTCTACGATTATGACGCGAAATATACCGACGGCATGACGACCCATGTCTGCCCGGCCGACGTGCCGACCAATATCGCGAAGGCGATGATCGACATGGCCGCGGCCTCGCACCGGCTGCTCGGCTGCGCGGGCATTTCGCGTAGCGATTTCCGCTGGGACGACGAACTAGGCGAAGCGGGCATCTATTTGCTCGAAGTCAACACCCAGCCCGGCATGACCCCGCTCAGCCTTGCACCCGAACAGGCCGGACAGGTTGGCATCTCCTATGGCGAACTGGTCGAACGACTGATCGCAGAGGCGTTGAGCGAAGCTTATGCGCCCGCGCTGGCCGAAAGCGCGGACGCTTCGTGAGCACGGCGCGGGTTCGTCGCGGATCCAGCGGCCGGTCGCGGCCGCGCAAGGCCGCGCCGCGCGTCGGCGTGCCCAAGAAGATCGCCTCCAAACTTCCGGTCAAACAGGAAAGCGCCAACCGCCTCGCGCGCTGGGCATTCGGGCTGTTCGTGGCCGCCATGGCAATTGTCACGGTGATCGCAATGGAATTGCCGAGCAAGGCCTGGACGAGCTTCGGCGAAGCGATGGGCAATGCCGGGTTCCGGGTTAAAAGCGTCGACGTCACCGGCGTCCAGCACATGGAGAGCGATCCGGTGTTCAAGATCGCGCTCGACCAGAAATCGACCGCCATGCCATTGGTCGACGTTGCTGGGATCCGCGAAAAATTGCTTCATTACGGCTGGGTCAAGGACGCCCGCGTCGCCCGCCGACTGCCCGATACGTTGGTCATCGACATCGTCGAACGGACGCCCACCGCGCTTTGGCAGGACAAGACCAAGCTCAACCTGATCGATGCCGACGGCGTCGTGCTGGGCGGGGTCAAGGTCACCGAAATGCCTGATCTTCCGCTGCTGGTCGGCGACGGAGCCAATAATCACTCGCGCCAACTGGAACGGATGCTGGCCGACGCGCCGACGCTTCGACCGCAAATCGAATCGGCGACCTGGGTTTCCAG
Source organism: Sphingomicrobium sp. (assembly GCA_039934175.1). Taxonomy (GTDB): domain Bacteria; phylum Pseudomonadota; class Alphaproteobacteria; order Sphingomonadales; family Sphingomonadaceae; genus Sphingomicrobium. The sequence goes on along the minus strand of JBDTMR010000089.1, from coordinate 1,726 downwards.
GCGCCGCTGGGATCTCAATTTCCAGACCGGCGAGACCGTGGCACTACCTGAAGGAGAGGTCGAAGCGAAAACAGCGCTTGCCAAATTCGCCAAGCTCGACAAATCGACGGGCTTGCTTGGACGCGGCATCCTGCGCATCGACCTTCGCGTGCCGGGCAAGATGATCGTGCGGCTGCCCCAGGTGCCAACGCCGAGCGAACAATCGCTCGAACAGGAAGGCTGAGTAACGTTTCCCTTATGGCCGTCGCCCCATCCGCACCACTGATTGCCGTCCTCGATATCGGCTCGTCCAAGGTCAGCGCGCTGATCGTCGCGCGGGACGATGATGGACGGCTTCGAGTCATGGGCTCGGGGCAGCGCGAGAGCCGCGGCGTCAAACGCGGATACGTCACCGACATGGACGCCAGCGAAGTCGCCGTTCGCGAAGCCGTGGAAAGCGCCGAGCGGATGAGCGGCGTTACCATCGACGATGTCTGGGCAAGTTTCGGCGCAGGCGGGTTGGTCAGCGATGTTGCCAATGTCGAAGTCGAATTGGGCGGCCACCAGGTCGAACAGTCGGATATCGAGGAATTGCTGCGCCATGGCCGCGCCGCAATCGACCAGGGCGGCCGAACCGTGCTCCATGCCCACCCCGCGCTGTTCACGATCGACGGGGTCGAGGGCGTCCACAATCCGATTGGCCTTCATGCTGACAAACTGGGCGTCGACATTCACGTCGTCGCCGCCGATCCGGCACCGCTCAAGAATCTCGATTACGTCATCCGATCGGCCCATCTCGGGGTGCGTGCGATCGTCGCGTCGCCGGTCGCCGCGGCACTGGCTTGCCTGACCGAGGAAGAACGCGAGCTCGGCGTCGCGTTGATTGAAATGGGGGCGGAAGTGACCAACGTGTCGCTCCATGCCGGCGGAATGCTGGTCGGGCTGCGCTCGATCCCGATGGGCGCCAAGGACGTCAGCGACGATATCGCCTGCGCTTTCGCGGTCCAGCGGCGCGATGCCGAACGGCTGAAATGCTTTTACGGATCGGCGATGACCAGCCCGCGCGACAATCACGAAATGATCGAGGCTAATCTGATCGGTGCCGAGGAAGGCGCCGAGCCGACCCGGATCACCCGTGCGCAATTGATGACCGTGGTCCGTCAGCGGGTCGAGCAACTGACGATGGAAATCGATGCCGCGCTCAAGAGCCTCGGCTTTACCGGGCCGCTCGGGCGGCAGGTGGTCCTGACCGGCGGCGGCGCCGAGTTGAAGAATATCGCCGATTTCATGCAGGGCGTGCTTGGCCGCGCGGTTCGGATCGGACGGCCCAAGACGATCACGGGCATGCCCGACGCGCACAGCGGACCGGCGTTTTCTACCTTGGTCGGTCTTGCCATGCTCGCCGGCGGCGGCAGCGGCGACCTTCGTGACCTCGCGCTTGGCCAGACCGTGTCGAAGAAAACCGGCAATGGCTTCCTTGGCCGCCTCGTGAGTGCGCTCAAGCAGGGCTATTGATCGAAATGACCGCTTGGCGGCGATTGGCGAAGAAAGCCGATCCAGATTGTGTCCCGATTTGAATCAAGTGAGTCCTGAAGGGCGCAGCCCACAGATTTTTTCATCCGCGTTAACTTTTTTACTTGTCGCGGGAGTCTCGATGATTCAAAGATTCATTGTGTAGATTCAATGCGCTTGCGCGTCAGGGGAGGGCTTCGCCCATGAGCATCGATTTCATCCGTCCCGAAGTTGA
>JBDTMR010000088.1:0-7197 GCA_039934175.1 Sphingomicrobium sp. | reverse complement strand
GCTCCAGAACAGTTTCGCTAACGGCAGCTTCTCGCTGATGGTCGGCAAAATGCAGGGCACCATCGTCGATTATCTGATGCCGCCGCTGTCGGTGGGGGAATTGATGGCGGCGCTTGCGGGTGCGGCAATCACCCGCGCGGTGCTGGTCGGAATGGCGGTCTGGTTCGTGATGTCGCTGTATCCGGGCGTCCATGTCGGCATTACATCGCCACTCAGCGTGCTGTTTTTCGGACTTGCGGGTTCGACGATGCTCGCCCTCCTGGGTCTGCTGACGTCATTATGGGCCGACAAGTTCGACCAGGCCGCAATGGTCACCAACTTCGTCGTTGCACCCCTCTCGCTGCTCAGCGGCACCTTCTATTCGGTCGATTCGCTGTCGCCCTTCTTTAAGGGCCTGAGCCACGCCAATCCTTTCTTTTATGTGATCTCGGGTTTCCGGCACGGGTTTTTGGGGCAAGCCGATTCGCCGATCCTGCTCGGCGCGGTCGTTCTGATCGGGATCAACATTGTCCTGGCCGCCGCCTGCTACCTGCTGTTGCGCAGCGGCTGGAAGATCAAGAACTAGCCATGCGCGCAGCCGCCCGATCGACTTTTGCTCGGCTCAACAACCACACGTGTCGTTTCATCCCGCGTTTGGTGAACCTCACATAACAGCCCGAATAAACCGGTCCGCGCGTCGTTTCCTTGGGTGAACGGCTGATAACGACATCATTCAGCCCACTATCATTGGTGAGCCTCTAAAACGGGATCATCAATTGCTCACAAGGAGAGCTACTATGCGTAAGTTCATGATCTCAGCCGCTGTTGCGGTAAGTGCGACGGCGATGGCTGCACCTGCTGCGGCGCAATATGCACCGGTCCGTCCCGCCCCCGGCTATAACCACAACAATTATGGCCAGGTTCGGGTTCTCCAGGCTCGAGTCGATCGCGCTCAGCGCGAAATTCGTAACCTTGATCGTCGCAACATCCTGTCGAATCGGGAAGCGCGTTCGCTGAATCGCGAGGCCAGTTCGCTCGAATATCGTCTCCGCATGCTGGCCCGCAATGGCCTCAACTGGAACGAGTCGCGCGACATCAACAACCGGATCGTTCGCTTGGAGCGTAATATCTATCGCCAGGCGACCGACGGAAATCGTCGTCTCGGTTACGGCAATTACCGCTATCCCGATCGGGACCGTGATGGCCGCGACGACCGTTACGAGGACGACCGCGGAACGCGCCACGATCGGCACTAAGCTTCACGAAGCGCCTGTTGCGTAAAGGAAGGGCGGCACCATCCGGTGTCGCCCTTTTCTTTTGCATGGCGGGGGCGATATAGGCGGCGCGCGAACTCATCTTCCCACCGATCTAGGAGTGCTTTTCATGGCCATTACGCCGCTCATGCCCGTTTATCCGCGCTGCGAAGTGCGGCCGGTGCGCGGGGAAGGTGTCTACCTGTTCGGCGAACATGGCGAAAAATATCTGGATTTTGCCAGCGGCATTGCGGTCAACCTGCTCGGCCACAGCCATCCCCATTTGACCAAGGCGCTGCAAAAGCAGGCGGAGACGCTCATCCATGTCTCCAACCTATACGGATCGCCGCAGGGCGAGAAATTTGCCCAGCGTCTGGTCGATCTGACCTTCGCCGACACGGTCTTCTTCACCAATTCGGGCGCCGAAGCGGTCGAATGCGCGATCAAGACCGCGCGCCGCTACCATCACGTCAACGGCAATCCGCACAAGAAGGACCTAATCACCTTCTCCAACGCGTTTCATGGCCGAACGATGGCCACGATCAGCGCTGCCAATTCGGAAAAGATGCACGACGGGTTCGAACCACTGTTGCCGGGTTTCACTTATGTCGAGTTCGACAATCTGGAGGCCGCGCTGGCCGCGATCACCCCGAATACGGCGGGCTTCCTAGTCGAACCGATCCAGGGGGAGGGCGGCATTCGTCCGGCATCGAAGGAATTCATGGCCGGGCTTCGCAAGGCCTGCGACGAACAGGACCTGATGCTGGTGCTCGACGAAGTACAGTGCGGCGTGGCGCGCACCGGTTACCTCTACACGCACGAATATTATGGCATTACGCCGGATATCATCGCCAGCGCCAAGGGCATTGGCGGCGGATTTCCGATGGGCGCCTGCCTGGCGACCGAGAAAGCGGCAGCCGGCATGGTGATCGGCACACACGGATCGACGTACGGCGGAAATCCCTTCGCAATGGCGGCGGGTGAGGCAGTGTTCGACGTCGTTGCGAACGACGAATTCCTCGCCAACGTCCGCGCGATGGGCGATCGGCTCCGCACCGCGCTGGAGCAGATGATCCCGAATCACGATCATCTGTTCGAGAGCGTGCGCGGCGTCGGGTTGATGCTCGGCATCAAGATGAAGAGCGACAGCCGCGCCTTCGTCAATTGGCTTCGAAGCCAGGGAATCCTGCTGGTGGCGGCGGGCGACAATGTCGTTCGAGTGCTACCGCCGCTGACCATCGACGAGGCCAATATTCGCGAATTCGTCGACGGGTTGTCTGCCGCCGCGTCGAAATATCAGGTGCCTGAGGTCGCGTGAACGAAGAGACGAAGATGGGAATGGAAGTCGACAAGGCGTTGGGCTTCACCTTGCCCGATCATCATGCGCGAGGGCGCGTGGTGCGGATCGGAGCGACTCTCGATGACATTCTCGCCAAGCACGATTACCCGCCGGTCATCGAGCATTTGCTTGCCGAGGCGCTGGCGCTGACCAGTCTGCTCGGCAATCTGCTCAAGGACCCGAGCGGCCAGTTGACGCTGCAGGCCCAGACCGAAAATGGCATCGTCGACCTTCTGGTCTGCGACTATCACAATGGCGAATTGCGCGGGTACGTCCGGCACGATGCCGAGCGACTGGCCGAAGCGGGCCCGAATCCGACCCTCTTTTCCTTGTTCGGTAAGGGCTATCTGGCGATTACCTTCGACCAGGCTGCTACCGACGAGCGATATCAGGGCATTGTTCCGCTGGAAGGCGAAGGGCTTGGCGAAGCGGCGCAAAGTTACTTCTCGCAGTCGGAGCAAATTCCGTCGCTGGTCCGGCTTTCCGCAAGACGCGACGACGCCGGTTGGGTCGCGGGCGGGATGATGGTCCAGCATTTGCCCGAGGGTGAAGATGGACGGGAACGCCTGCACACCCGCCTCGATCATCCCGAATGGCCGCACGTCGCGCTGCTCGCCGAGACGATCAAGGACGACGAGCTTACCGACCGTGACCTGGCGCTCGACCAACTGGTCTGGCGACTCTTCCACGAAGAAAAGGAAGTGCGGGCGTTCGATCCGGTCGCGCTCAAGCGCGGTTGCCGGTGCGATCCCGACTATGTCCGCTCGGTAATCGCGCGATTCCCCGCGGAGGAAAGGGCGGCGATGGTCGGTGACGACGGGTTCATCCGGGTCGATTGCGCGTTCTGCGCGACGGACTTCCCGATTGACCCTGCGGTACTCGGCTAAAACACCGCTAGAATTTATTCACTAATCTGAGTTAAGTTCGCGACATGCGATTCGCTCGACTTGCCTTGATCTTGCTTGCCCTTCCGGCGGTGGCTGCGGCATTTGCCGGCGCGTCGTTGCCGTCGGCGCTGCATGGCTCCGGCCTGTGGGAAGTCGGCAAGTCGGCAAGCGGCACCGGAAGCCAGCGCCGTTGCCTGTCCGATCCCGCGATTCTCGCTCAGTGGGAGCATGCGGGCGACCAATGCACGCGCGTCGTCGTTGCGACCGGGACCAGCAGTTCAGAAGTCCACTACACCTGTACCAATGGCGGATTTGGAACCTCGCACATCCGCCTCTTGACGCCGCGCAGCCTGCGCATCGAAACGCAAGGCATCGCGAACGGCTATCCCTTTGGGTACACCTTGCACGCCCGCCGCGTCGGAAATTGTCCGGCTCGTTAAGCTATCGTTTAACCATGTTCGTTTAGGCAGTGATCGTGCTTCCGGATCGGGTGCACGCTTTCCTCCCAATGAGTGCGTTCGCGCGCTTGAACTGGGGCCGCCCCGTGCGGCCCCTTCTTTTTTTCGGGATGAGCGCCTAGAGGCGCGGGCCATGAATTCAACTGGAGACAAAGCTGCCGTCGTCCTTCTTTCCGGAGGGCTCGATTCGATGGTCTGCGCAGGCCTTGCCCGGGAGGCCGGCTTTCGCCTGCTTGCACTGACGATCGATTACAACCAGCGCCACCGGGTCGAGCTTCAAGCCGCAATGAGGATTGCCGAATCGCTCGGCGCCGAACGCCATGTCATCCTGCCGCTCGACCTCACCAAATTTGGCGGGTCGGCGCTTACCGGCCACGGCGAAGTTCCGAAGGGCGGCGTCGGCGACGACATTCCGGTGACCTATGTGCCCGCCCGCAATACGATCTTTCTGTCGATCTGTCTGGGCTGGGCCGAAGCGGCGGGCGCCCACGACCTCTACATCGGCGTCAACGCGCTCGATTATTCGGGTTACCCCGACTGCCGGCCCGATTTCATCGCCGCCTTCGAGAACCTCGCGAATATCGCGACCAAATCCGGCGTCGAGGGCGATCCTTTCACCGTCCACACCCCGCTGTTGCACTTGAGCAAGGCCGACATTGCCCGCGAAGCGGCGCGGCTTGGCCTCGATCCGGGAATGAGCTGGTCCTGCTACGACCCTACCCCCGAGGGTCGCCCTTGCGGCCTCTGCGACAGCTGCCGCTTGCGCGAAAAGGGCTTTGCCGAGGCCGGCCTGATTGATCCGGGCGCAGCATGAGTTACGCGGTCAAGGAATGCTTCCTGACCCTTCAGGGGGAGGGCATGCAAGCCGGCTCGCGCGCGGTGTTCCTGCGCTTTGCCGGGTGCAATCTGTGGAGCGGGCTCGAACGCGATCGCGCCGCCGCCCAATGCCGTTTCTGCGACACCGATTTCGTCGGAACCGATGGATCAGGCGGCGGCAAGTTCGCCGACGCCGACCTGCTTGCCGACCGGGTTGTGTCGATCTGGGGGGAGGGGCAGTCCGAACGGCTGGTCGTCGTGACCGGCGGAGAGCCCATGCTCCAGCTCGACGCCGCGCTGATCGATTCGCTTCACCATCGTGGCTTCCGCGTCGCCGTCGAAAGCAACGGAACGCTGCCGGCCACGCCGGGCATCGATTGGCTTTGCATCAGTCCGAAAGCGGGGACCGACGTGGTCCAGCGCAGCGGCGACGAACTGAAGCTGGTCTGGCCGCAGCGGGATATCGACCTCGACGCGCTCGAAACTTGGGATTTCCTCAATCTGCTGATCCAGCCAATGGATGGCGCGGACCGCGAAGCAAGCCTCCAGGCGTCGATCGCGCTCGTCATGGCTCGCCCGAAATGGCGCCTGACCTTGCAGGCTCACAAGGTCGTCGGCTTGGCCTAGTCGGTCTGGTTGCCAGCGTCGGCAGAGGCCGGTTCTGCAGCCTTGGCTTCGTCACTCTTGGTGGATGGGGGCGTCGCCTTGTTCGTGACCGCTTTGCTTTTCGTGGAAGCAGACTTGTCGTCGGACGAAATGTCGTCAGCGCTTGCGTTCCACTGCGAAGCGTCGACGTCGGCAGCCATGTTGGCATCGGCGCCGCTGATGGCGTCGATCGCGGTTAAATCGTTGACCTCCAGATCGTCGGTGGCAAGTGCCTGATCGACCTGACGAGGATCCTTTGCCGCTTTGTCACCGCCGCAAGCCGCAAGCAGGAAGAAAAGGGCCGTCACCGGGATCTTCAGGTGCATTGAGCTACTCCGCATTCAAAAAAAGAGGCTGCCGGAATGAACCGGCAGCCTCTCGATAAGCCAACACTTCCGTTACCGGAAGCGTTGTCGCAATTACATTGCGTTGGTCGTGTTCGCATCGACCGCATTGGCGTCGACCGCATTCGCATCGACGGCATTCGCGTCCATGGTCATGTTCGCGTCCATCGCATTCGCGTCGGCGCTCATGGTATCGTTCATGACGTTTTCGGTGGTCATGGTTTCGTCGACATTGACAGTGTTTTCAGCGGCCTCGTTGCTGCTGCAAGCCGAAACCGCCAGGGCCGCAGCCGCGACCAGGATAAGAGCACGCATTCAAAACTCCCTTGATTTTTTTGGATTTGTAGCGGGGCCATCCCCGTTCCCAAATCGACGCGGACAATAGTGTTTCGTGAGCCTGCGCTCAAGGCTAATTCTGCGCCTGCGCAAGATTCGCGAGAAAAGCGGGAAAAGTGGCCTCCAGGGCGACGTCGAGATCGCTCATTTTCGCACTTTTGCCCAGCTTTGCCAAACTGGTCACTCCGAAATCCGAAATCCCGCAGGGGACGATTCCGCCAAAGTGATCGAGGTCCGGCGCGACGTTGATCGAGAAACCGTGCATCGTCACCCAGCGCTTCACCCGAACGCCTATTGCGCCGATCTTCGCTTCTTCATGACCATGCCCCGTCCAGATCCCGATGCGGCCGGGTTCGCGTCTTGCCGAAACCCCTAGGATGGCGAGCGAATCGATCATCCATTCCTCGAGCGCATGGACGAAATTGCGAATGTCGCGCCCCCTTTTTTCGAGATCGAGGACGAGATAGCCGACCCGCTGCCCGGGTCCGTGATAGGTGTAGCGCCCGCCGCGGCCCGCCTCGTGAACCGGAAAGCCCTTCGGATTGAACAATTCAGCCGGAGCGGCGCTTGTGCCGGCAGTGAACAGTGGTGGATGTTGCAACAGCCACGCCAGCTCGGGCGCAACGCCAGTTCGAACCTTGGCGGCCCTTCGCTCCATCTCGGCCAACGAACGCTCGTAGGCGATCAGACCCTCACTCACCCGCCATTCGATGTCGCCGATTGCCGTCATCATCCGGCCATGCCTTCGTCACGGCGCTTGCGCAACCGATTGCCACACCGGCGCGAGCTTCGCATAAGGAGCGAAATGCGGGAGGATAAAGATGCGATTGTCGATCGGAACGGCTTGGGACCAGACAAGGGTGATCGTCGCTCGCGACGGGGCGTTGATTGCGACCGTCGCTGCTGCGCTGTTCGTCCTGCCTAGCGCGCTGAGCACGCTAATTGCCCCGCAAAGCGCCACGATTACCCAGGAAAGCGCGAATGCCTCGGGCATAGGTGGGCTGATCCAGATCATCATGACCCTGATCAGCCAGATTGGCGCACTGGCCGTGACGGCGATCGCCCTGAAACCGGGACTGTCGATTGGCGAGGCGCTGACGACCGGGGTGCGGCGATTGCTACCGGCGATCGGCGCTTCCT
>JBDTMR010000087.1:0-7298 GCA_039934175.1 Sphingomicrobium sp. | reverse complement strand
GGCTCGTGCGCTTCCAAAAACGCGAGGCAGGCCGCGAGCAGGCTGCGATCCTCGATACCAGCGCGAATCCCTTCGGGGGACAGGCCGGTCAGCTCAAGGAACCGCGCGGCGCGTCGTTCGTCGGATAATGTTGACGCCAGTGCCGCGAGCGCAATCGTCTCGCTGTCCCTTGGAGGTTCGCGCGTCATCGCCTAGTTAGCACTCTCTTGTTGGGGGAAGTCGTGGCCAGGATCCTCGTTGTCGAAGACAATGCGCTGAACATCAAGCTGTTCTGCGACCTGCTGGGGGCGCACGGCCATGAAACCGAAGCCGTGACCGACAGTCGTGAGGCGCTCGCCACGGCGAAGGCATTCCGGCCGGACCTGGTCATCACCGACATCCAGCTGCCTTACGTCTCCGGCCTGGAGCTGATGGGTTTGATCCGCGGCGATGATGATCTGGCCAACGTGCCGATCATGGCGGTGACGGCCTATTCGGGCGTCGGTGACGACGAGCGGATGCGGGCGGCCGGCGCCCAGGCCTATGTCGCCAAGCCGATTTCGGTCATGCGCTTCGCTGAAACCGTCGACCAGTTGCTCGAAGACGGGCCGATCGGAGGTCCGGCAGCATCGCCTGACGGCGAATCGAAAGAAGACGGCGCAAAAGAAAACGACGCGGACTGAATCCGCGCCGTCGATCCTGTCCGCTGTGCGGCAGGTCGGCCGAGTAAACGCCGGCTCTTTGCGCTGCTCCACGATTGCCTTGCAATCGCCTAGCTGCGCACGGCGGCGCTTACTTGATCTTTGCTTCCTTGAAGTCGACGTGCTTGCGCACGACCGGGTCGTACTTGCGGAACGACATCTTCTCGGTCGTGTTGCGCGGGTTCTTCTTGGTGACATAGAAGAAGCCGGTGTCAGCGCTGCTGACGAGCTTGATCTTGACGGTTGCCGGCTTGGCCATCGCGAATATCCTGGTGCGCTAGAAAATATGAAGGCGGCGTAATCCGCCGCCCGAACCGCGCCCCAATGACGATTGAGGCCCTTCCTGTCAAGTCGCCGGAGTGGCCCCACTGTCGGCCAGCCGCTTGCGAAACGCCTCCGCCTGATCGTGCGCAAGGCCCAGATTGTCCAGCTTCTCGTCGATCGAGGCGATATAGCGGGTCATCTGGCGGCGGATGTCCGGCGTGGTTCGTATCGTCCGAGCGGCAGCGGCGCACTTGGCCGGATCAAGGCGGATGGGGCACGGTACGACAAGCCTTGTCCGGACCAAGCGCCCGGCATAATAAACGTTCCGATCCCCGCATGCCTCCCTGATCGCGATTTGCAGTTCATGAGGCATCACTTCGCGAAGCAGGGTCCGGCACGGGAGGATGGTTTCCAGCAGGCGCTCGACGCCCTCGACCGACAGGTAGAAATCGCTGGCCAAATCCTGAGTCTCGGAATCGCCGAGCCGATCGGTGAGGCCATTCGTCGCCATCTCCGCGTAGACACCGGTTTTCGCGCGGGTCGAGTCGGTCTGGGTGAGCTGGTAGGCAGCAATCACGAAATCGCGGTCCGTTAGCGGTTCGGATCCGCCGAGATCGGCGAGCGCCTGCAGCCCATAATCCTTGGCCTGCCGATAATAAGCGTCCTGAAGCGCATATTGGCGAGCATCGAAATCGAGTTCGCTGATCAGTCGTCGTCGATATTCGGCGGCGCGGCGATCGTCGAGCCGCTCCTCGTTCCAGTTGCTGACCTGGGTGCCGAGAAACACGCCGAGCACGACAATTCCGACATCGACGGCAACGGCGAACCAATTGTGGTCGGCGACATGTTCGCGAAACCGACGGACGACCATTGCATTTCCCCCCGCGCGTTTGCGCCCTGTTAACCATTTCGGGCGATGATCGTAACGTCAACGAGAGAATGGCCATGACCAACGAAACGCTCCGCACCGTCCGCAGCCTGATCGGCGAACGTATTGCCGAACTGGAAACAAGAATCCCGCGTCTCGGCCCCAAGGCAATTCGCGACCGGATGGACGCAATTCGCGCGATGGCAGCGGAAAATGGTCTGGCCGCACTCGAAGGGCTGGCCGATTATGGCGCTCATCACGCGCTGATGCCTGGCCATGCCCAGGCGACGCGGTGCTGCATGGACCATATGACCGCCGCACTCGACAGCGACCGTGCCGGCGACCGCGAATCGATCCTGGCCGCGGTGGCGCTTCGCATCCATTAGAGTAAGCGAGATTCTTCATCATCGCCGCGCGAACCTTTCGGGCGCGCCGACGGTTGGGGCTTCATCATCCCTGCTCGTGAGGAAGAATCATGGCCGACACCACGACGAAACTCGACACCCCCACCGACCTCAAGACCAACCAGGCAAGCGACGTTGCCGACGCGCTGAACGGCCTGCTGGCCGACAGTTTCGCACTTTATTTCAAGACCAAGAATTTCCATTGGCACGTCTCGGGCCCGCATTTTCGCGACTATCATCTGTTGTTCGATGAACAAGCGACCTCGATTTACGAAACGACCGACGCCATTGCCGAGCGTGTCCGCAAGATCGGCCAGACAACGCTTCGCTCCGTCGGCGACATTTCGCGTCGCCAATCGACCAAGGACAATGACAAGGATTTCGTTGCCCCGCCTGCCATGCTGAAGGAATTGCGCGACGACAATCTGGCGATGATCGAGGCCTTTCGCGCCGCCAAGGACCTGGCCGACAAGGCCAAGGACAATGGCACGTCGGCGGAAATCGACGTCTGGACCGACGCCGCCGAACGCCGCGCCTGGTTCCTGTTCGAAGCCGCCCAGGCTGGCTGAGCCGACTCGGACTGACCGATGCGAGCGTTTAGCCAATTGCTCGACGACCTCGTCTACACAAGGTCGCGCAACAGCAAGCTGACGCTGATCGGCGATTATCTCAAGGCGACGCCCGATCCCGATCGCGGCGTCGCCCTGGCGGCGCTGACATCGACGCTGGACATCCCGCATATCAAGCCCGCCGCAGTGCGCGGGCTTGCCGAAGATCGGATCGACCCGGTGCTGCTGCGAATGAGCCGGGACTATGTCGGCGACATGGCGGAGACCGTGTCGCTGCTGTGGCCGACCAGCGAGGATGGCGACCCCGAAGTCGACGATGGCGACATCGGGATTTCCGATGCGGTCGAGCAACTGAAGGCGGCGAGCCGCAGCGACGCGCCTGCAGTGCTTGCAAGAATGCTCGACCATCTCGATTCGTCGGGACGCTATGCGTTGCTCAAGCTTTCAACCGGCGCGTTGCGGGTTGGGATTTCAGCGCGGCTGGCCAAGCAGGCGCTGGCCGATGCTTACGGACTGGACGTCGAGGCGGTTGAAGAGGTTTGGCATGGGCTTAAACCGCCGTTCACCGAACTGTTCGATTGGGGTGAAGGCAAGGCACCGCAACCGACCGCGAAGGATGTGCCGGTATTTCGGCCGTTTATGCTTGCGCATCCGCTGGACGAGAAAAAGGTCGACCTGGTCGACTATGCCGCCGAGTGGAAATGGGACGGAATTCGAATTCAGCTGGTCCATGCCGGCGGTGAGACGCGCCTATTCAGCCGGACCGGGGACGATATTTCCGGAAGCTTTCCCGACATTGCCGAGGCGTTCGCGGTTCCCGCCGTGCTGGACGGCGAATTGCTGGTGCGCGGCGATTCGCAGGGCGGCGCGGCGGCGAGCTTCAACGCGCTCCAACAGCGGCTCGGGCGAAAGAATGTCAGCGCCAAGGTGCAAGGCCAATATCCCGCGTTCGTCCGGCTCTACGACATCTTGTTCGACGGCGAGGAGGATTTGCGCCAGCTTGGCTGGAGCGAGCGCCGTGCGCGCCTGGAAGGGTTTTTGGGTCGGCTCGATTCTGAGCGGTTCGATCTTTCGACAGTCGTTGAGGCGCGCGATTTCGACCATCTCGCCGAGATCCGTTCAGGGACGCGCGACGAGGGGATCGAGGGGATGATGCTAAAGCGCCGCGACAGCGCCTATGTTGCGGGCCGCAAGGTCGGGCTGTGGTACAAGTGGAAGCGCGATCCTCTGACCGCCGATTGCGTCATGATGTACGCCCAGCGCGGTTCGGGGAAACGGTCGAGCTATTACAGCGATTACACCTTCGGCTGCTGGAACGAGGCGGGTGAACTCCTGCCGGTCGGCAAGGCCTATTTCGGATTCACTGACGAGGAATTGAAGTGGCTCGACCGCTTCGTTCGAAAGAATACGCTGAACCGGTTCGGACCGGTTCGCGAGGTCGAGAAATCGCTGGTCCTGGAGGTGGCGTTCGATTCCCTCCACGAATCGAAACGGCACAAGTCAGGGCTGGCAATGCGATTTCCACGCATCAGCCGGATTCGCGACGACAAGCCCGCCCACGAAGCCGATACGATCGCGGCATTGAAAGCACTTGTGACCTGACCGAATCGGCCTAAGCTTCAGTGCATGCAGGGGGCTGCCGACCATCCGCGAAAGACGATCGCGATCTTCCTGATGCTGACGTTCGCGCTGAGCGCGGTGACTTGGGTTCCGCAAATTCGCGAAGGTAAACTCGACCCGATCTGGGTCACCGCGACGATGTGGAGCCCGGGGATTGCGGCGATCCTGACCAAGCTGATCACCCAGCGCGATTTGCGCGGGATGGGCTGGATGCCGAAACCCGGCAAGCTTCTCGGCCTCGCATACGTCTTGCCCATTCTCTACGCGCTGCCGGTCTATCTGCTGGCGTGGACGGTCGGGCTTGGGACGTTCGACGAGGGCAAGTGGATCGTCGCGCCGGGACTGTCGCCGCCGGTCGGGCTGCTGATCATCGCGAGCGCGGGACTTTTCACCAGCCTGTTGTCGGCGCTTGGCGAGGAAATCGGCTGGCGCGGGCTGCTCGTTCCCGAATTGACCAGGCTGACGAGTTTTCGCAACACCGCGCTGATTTCCGGCGGAATCTGGGCGGCGTGGCACATGCCTTTGCTGTTTGCCGCCGATTATCACGGCCAGGGCACGCCAATTCTTTATTCGATGGCCTGTTTCGTCGCGATGGTGCTGGCGATCAGCATCATCATGGCGTGGATCACATTGAAAAGCGGCAGCCTTTGGCCCGCCGCGATGCTTCACGCGGCGCATAATCTGTTCGTCCAGGGCGTGTTCGATTCGGCGACCGTCGCCGATGACCGCACCAATTATCTGACCGGTGAATTCGGCATCGGGCTGGTGATCACCATCGCGATCGCCGCCTTTCTGTTGATCCGCATGTACCCCATTGTCCCGAAGGAGCCGACTTGATGACCAAATCGCTGATTGCCCTCGCCGCCGTGCTGACCGCTTCGGCGGCGTCGGCGGAAACCTATGCGATCCAGGCCGGGCGCCTAATCGTCGATGCCTCGAAGCCTGCGCTGGGCCCATCGACGGTGATTGTCGAGGACGGCCGGATCAAGTCGATCGAGAACGGCGCGGTCGCCCCGACCGGTGCGACCGTGGTCGACATGCGCGGCCAGACCGTGCTTCCGGGGATGACCGACGTCCACGTCCACATCACCTTCAATTCGGGCGAGCCCTGGTACACCGGCTTCACCCAGAAATATTCGGCGGCTTATTCGGTGACGAACGGCCTGACCCATGCCGCCGAAATGGCGCGCGCCGGATTCACCACCGTGCGCGACCTTGGCGGCGACACATCGGCCAGCCTGGCGGTGCGCGATGCCATCGACGAAGGGCGTTTCCCCGGGCCACGCCTGAAGGTGTCCGGCGCGTCCATGTCGATCATCGGGGGGCATGGCGACGCCGCCACTGGGCTTCCGCCAGAACTGGTTCATGCGGTCAACGAGGCCGGGTTGAACAGTTCGGTCTGCACCGGCGCGGCGGAATGTTCGAAGGTGGTTCGCCAGCTTGCCGCCTCCGGCGTCGACGTCATCAAGATCCACGCGACCGGCGGCGTCCTTGATCCGGGTGCGCGCGGGCTGGAGCAGCATTTCAGCGATGAGGAAATGCGCGCCATCGTCGCCACCGCCCACCAGTCCGGACTGAAGGTCGCGGCCCATGCCCATGGCGCCAAAGGAATCGAGGCGGCGGCGCGCGCCGGGGTCGATTCGATCGAGCATGGCACCTTCATCGACGAGGCTGGGGTGCGCGCCATGAAGGCGACGGGGTCTTATTATTCGGCGACGCTGTCGGCGTTCAGTGGAGTCAGCCGGATGCTCGGGACGGGTAAGCTAACGCCGGCGATGGAAGCCAAGACGCGGCAGACACTGGACGTCTGGGGCAAGGGATTGAATCTGGCCTATCGCAACGGCGTCAACATTGCGCTTGGCACCGATGCCGCCGTCGCACCTCATCGTGAAGCCGGACTGGAACTGGGGCTGATGGTGTCGAAAGGCGGGATGACCCCGCGCGATGCACTGGTCGCCGCGACCAAAGGCGGACCGGCATTGATGGGGCTCTCGGGCGAGACCGGGACACTGGATGTCGGCAAGTCGGCGGACCTGATCGCGGTCGATGGCGACCCGCTGGTCGATCCGGCCGCCGTCACCAAGGTCAAATATGTCATGGTGCGCGGCCACGTTGTCCCGATGAACTGAGCCACGGCGAAGGGCGCAACGAAAAACGCCCGCCCGGGTAACCGGACGGGCGTTTTCGATCGCCGCTTGCGCGAACGATTACTGAATCGGCTGAAGGTTCACCGCGGCATATTTGCCGCGACGATCCACTTCGATGTCGAACTTGACGCGATCGCCCTCGTTGAGGGTAATCATGCCAGCGCGTTCGACTGCCGAGATGTGCACGAAGGCGTCGGGTTGTCCGTCATCGCGACTGATGAATCCGAAGCCCTTCATCGCGTTGAAGAACTTCACGGTTCCTTCCGAGGTTTCGCCGGTCAGCTCGCGCTGCGGTCCACCGCGTTCGCCGCCAGCTGGCGCTGCATCGCGCGACGAACGCACGACTTCGAGCGGCTCGCCCTCGATCTTGAGATCGGTCGCCGAGATGCGGCCACCGCGATCGACCAGCGTAAAGCTGAGCGGCTGGCCATCGGCCAGGTCGGTCAAACCGGCACGCTCGACCGCGGAAATGTGAACGAACACATCTTCGCCGCCATCGTCGCGGACCACGAAGCCGAAACCCTTTTGCGGATTGAAGAACTTCACGACACCAGTGCCTTCGCCGACAACCTGCGGAGGCATTCCACCGCCAGCACCGCCGCCGCCGCGGAATCCACCGCCGCCGCCAGCACCGCCGCCGAAGCCGCCGCCGCCACCGCCGCCGCCGCCGCGATAGCCACCGCCACCGCCGCCGCCGCCGCCCGGTCCGCCGCTGAAGCCGCCGCGATCGCCGCCGCCGAAGCCGC
>JBDTMR010000086.1:0-7300 GCA_039934175.1 Sphingomicrobium sp. | reverse complement strand
TGACCTATGTCGCGGGCCGCGCGCAGGTGAAATACGAATTGCCGCTCAACGAAGTGGTGTTCGATTTCTACGACCGGCTGAAGAGCCTGTCGAAGGGCTATGCCAGCTTCGACTATGTCCAGATCGGCCACCGCGAGGGCGACCTGGTGAAGATGAGCATCTTGGTCAACGAAGAGCCGGTCGACGCGCTGAGCATGATCGTCCACCGCGGCACCGCCGAAACGCGCGGCCGCGGCATGGTGGAACGCCTGAAGGAACTGATCCCCAGGCATTTGTTCAAAATCCCGATCCAGGCCGCGATCGGCGGCAAGGTGATCGCCCGCGAAACCATCAGCGCGATGCGCAAGGACGTCACCGCCAAATGTTATGGCGGCGACGCGAGCCGCAAACGCAAGCTGCTGGACAAGCAGAAAAAGGGCAAAGCGAAGATGCGCGAATACGGCAGTGTCTCGATCCCGCAGGAAGCGTTCATCGCAGCGCTCAGGATGGGTGACGAGTCGTAGCGCCGAGCGCAGGTGAGCGATTACGCAGCAATCGGGAGCCAGCGCGTAGAGCCGTTACGAACCGGCCGACGGGTCGGGCAAGCCGAACCCGTTCGACGTCGCGGATTTACTCCGTGACGGCGCTTTGCGCCCTTGTAGGTCATTCGAGCAGAAGTCTGGGGGCGAGGCGCGAGGGCGCGGCGAGTTCGTCTTTCCTCATCGAACAGGATGGAACAGATTTTGCGCGTATAGGACAGGGGTTTTTGAGTTGGTGGGGGAGGGTCTGCAACGGCGACGAGTCGATTGGTCGGTTGACCTTTTCGGTCTTAACCCAGAGAACACGACCGGGAGGCGACCAAGTTGGCGGTCACGGAGCAGGAAATCATTCCCGGTCGGTTCGCGACCCTGGTGTCCCAAAGCCCGATCCCGTCGGTGATCAGCAATCCGCGCATGCCCGACAATCCGATCGTCGCGTGTAACACGGCATTCTGCGAACTGACCGGCTATTCGGCGGACGAGGTGGTGGGCCGGAATTGCCGCTTCTTGTCAGGACCCGGCACCGAGCCTTGGCTTTCGGAAGAAATTCGTCGCGGGGTTCGCGAACACCGGCCGGTGCTGGTCGAAATCCTGAATTACAAACGCAGTGGCGAGCCGTTTCGCAATGCCGTGCTGGTTGCACCGATTTACGACGAGCATGACGACCTGCTCTATTTCCTTGGTTCGCAAATTGAGGTGGGGAGCGATGCTGCGAACCTGACCAGCATGCGGCGGATCCGTGCTGCCGAAATGGTGGGAAAGTTGTCGCCGCGGCAGGGCCAGGTGCTCAAGCTGGTCGCGAAGGGGCTGCTGAACAAGCAGATTGCTGCCGAGCTGGGCGTGGCCGAAAAGACCGTCAAGATGCACCGCGCGATCCTGATGAACAAACTGTCGCTAGGTACCACCGCCGACTTGATCCGCCTTTCGGTCGAAGCGGGTTTCTAGGGCTAGGGGGTGTACGGGCCAAAAGCCGTATCGCCGCAAGCGCGGCGCTCGCTTATTATCCGGGTCATCGTCACAGCGACTGATTCACGAAGTCTGCCATAGCTTCGTCTATTGCCGAACTAGCTTCCCTCCTGATCGGCCTTCCTCAGTCGCTGTGGCGTACCCCTTAGTACCGAGGCGTTCGTTGAGACGACGATCAGTTCATCGCCAGGATGAATGCGATGACGGCAAGAAAGAACAGCACCGCCCCGCCAAATGCGGCGAACATCGACGGGCTAAGTTCGAATGTGGCCTTCGCCTGTTCGGTCAGGCGGGCGAACAACTGGGGCCAGGTGTAGCTGACGAAGTCGCCTTGGCTCATCATCGTGACGACCCGGCCGTCTTGCCCGACGACCGGCACGTGACGAAAGCGATCGTTGGACATCTGTCTTAGCCAGTCGAGCAACTCGTCTTCCGGTTTCGCCACCTTGAGATCGCTCGTCATGATGTCGCGTAATTGTGTCTTCGAGGCATCCAGGCCCTTGGCGAGCAAACGCCGCATGAAATCGCGCTCGGTCACGATTCCGATCGGCATGTCATCGGCAGTGACGATCACCACGGCACCATAATTCATCTCGCTCATGACCGCGACAGCACTAGCGACGGTCGCGTCCGCAGTCATTGTGAGTACCTTGCCTTTCCGGGCGAATTCGGGACGGTCCTTGATCTGCATGTGCTTCTCCTGTCGGTTGCGATGCTCGAAAGCCGGGTAAGCGTGGTTAGTGAGACGCCCGATCCGGATTGACGCTGGCGGACGCGCCGATGGGCCGCCACGCGAGACGTTCGACGATGACCGGGACGATCATGTGCGGCACCGTCAGCAACGAAAGGGTCATGAAACTGGAGGCGACGAATTGCGCGCTGATATCGGGGCGCGATTGCCCGGCGAACAAGATCACCGCCAATCCGATTCCCGCCAGCGTGACGAGTGGAACGATCCACCGTGACCGCGATGTTCTGCCCACCCGCGACAGCGCAGTCCCGAGGTGACGCGGCGAATGATAGAGGCAGAAAAACAAGGCGAATCCGATCAAGGGCGGAAGGACGATCATCCCGATCAACATCATTGCACCGGCGGCGGCCTGGTCGGTCAATCCGCGTCGCTGCAAACACGCGACTGCTACCGCGGCCACGGCCAGGCTCATCGGTGCCAGCATCAGCATGACACTGGCGAGGATGGCGGCTTCCGGTCGGCCGGAAAGCACAGCGAACAAATTCTCGATCTCGCCAAGATGAAGAAACGTCGGTGCGGTGAGCAATGCGATGGCCATTCCTTGCGCGAGGAAGGCGGAGCGTGATTCCGCCCAGTCCTCGGCGAAATGAACAACCGCGACGAGAAGGAACGTCGCAAGTGCGAAGACCGGCGCGAATTGCCAGACAGCGGCCATCGCGGCGGCCAAACCGACGTAGAGCAGTAAGATGGAGCCCATTCGGGCATGGCCCACCCGATGTTCTCGCCTGACGATCTCCAGATCGAGGGATCCGTGCGGAAGGCCGAACAGCAGGATCGCGATACAGGCTGCAATCGTTGCTCCGGCGCTGCCAAAGGCCACGCCACCATCCACCATAATCAAAAAACTGAGAAGCGTCGCAGTCAGCAGCTTTGTTTGTCGCGAAATCTTGTTGCCCGCCTCAGGATCGACAACATTTAGGGCGTTGATGACGACCGGGAAGCTGAAGCTTCCCGGTCGCATCGCGGCGTCGGTCCGGAAACCTTGGCGCGACATCAACGGCGCGATGTCGGCGCCGGCTGGCTTGTCGCATGCATGCTTCCGTCATCGCCATATTCCACCGCCGACTTGCGGACTGCGATGAGGTAAATCAGGACGCCGACACCGGCCTTGGCGATCAAATCGGCAATGGTGTAGCCAATCTGCAGCGCGGTTTCGGTGCTTGCCCCGGACAGCGACGTGTAGGGAACCATGTAAACGATCGGATAGAAACCCCAGGAAGCGAATGTCAGCCACCGTGCGGTATTGACCATGCCGCGGGCGCTTTCCGGCTGGCGCTTGATGGCGTCGCCAAGGCCGACGAACAATTCGTAGACGATGTAGAGGAACGGGATCGACGACAGAGTGCCCCACAAGGCGCGTGTTCCGTTGTCGGCCGCAATTTCGCCGGGATATCCAAGCACGATCATCAATGCCGCCGCAAACGCCAGGCGGGTCGCCTTGCGCACCGTTTCTTCGCCCGTCAGACGCATCACCAACACCAGTTCGATCAGCAGAAGAGGAACGGTGAGCAGCCAGTCGACGTAGCGATAGGCGTCATTGAATGCGAGGCCAGTGACCGCAACCACCCCGTCGCGTACCTCGAACGCGCCTTCCCAACTCTCGAAGATTCGCCAGTAGTGATAGGCTGCGATGAAGGTGACGAGGCCTGAAATGGTCAGTGCGGTTTTGTACGCCGGACCGACCTGGGATCGTCCCAGCCACAGGAAAATCGTGGCGGCTGCCATCGCCGCAAGTGTGAATGAAAAAGCATTATAGACGAAGAAATATTGGTCGGCTGAAATCGCTTGCATCTTCTCATCTCCCCGATTGGAAAGAACAAGAATACGCCCTGCAATATTAGCGTGCGATACGGCCCTTGGGCCATGTGGGGAGCGCGACCAGCCCGTTGAGGAATGATCTGTTCGTCCCGGTCGAAGCGCCTAGTCTTCGCAATTCTGAAATAGGCAAGGAGTGAATCAGCCGCCGGAGACGGGGCCGCGAGCGTCCGCAAAAATGCACGTCGAGCCAATGCGGAAGAAAAGGCGGCGCTCTTGGCAAAGAAGGTGCCGTTTTCGTTGGCGCGGCGTTCAGTCTAAATCGGCGGCGCTGTGGCGTTCGGGAATTCGTTCGGGGTGGTCGTCGGTCGGGTTCAGATTGACGCGGCGGCCGCGCTGGACGGCAGGGCGGGCGGCGATCTCTTCGACCCAGCGGATGACGTTGGTGTAGCTGGCGGTATCGAGGAAGGTGGCGGCGTCGCCGTAGGCGTGGCCGAGCGCGACCGCGCCGTACCACGGCCA
The DNA here is from genome assembly GCA_039934175.1 of Sphingomicrobium sp. Classification (GTDB taxonomy): domain Bacteria; phylum Pseudomonadota; class Alphaproteobacteria; order Sphingomonadales; family Sphingomonadaceae; genus Sphingomicrobium. Next base: position 2,788 of record JBDTMR010000086.1, on the reverse strand, counting down.
GATCGCGATGTCGGCGATGCTGTATTCCTCGTCGGCCATGAAACGATGATCGGCGAGGTGGCGGTCGAGGACGTCATACTGGCGCTTCACCTCCATCGCGTAGCGGTCGATCGGATATTCCATCTTGAACGGGGCGTAAGCGTAGAAATGGCCAAAGCCGCCGCCGAGGAACGGGGCGCTGCCCATTTGCCACATCAGCCAGCTCAAGGCGGCGGTGCGGGCGGCGGGATCGGAGGGCAGGAAGGCGCCGAACTTCTCGGCCAGGTAGAGCAGGATGGCGCCGCTTTCGAACACGCGCTGGGGCTGGTCGGGGTCGGTGCGGTCGAGGAGGGCTGGGATCTTGCTGTTCGGGTTGAGCGCGACGAAGCCGCCGCCGAACTGGTCGCCCTTGCCGATGTCGATATACCAGGCGTCATATTCCGCCCCGCTGTGGCCGGCGGCGAGCAATTCCTCGAGGAGGATGGTGACCTTGACGCCGTTGGGGGTGCCGAGGCTGTAAAGCTGGAGCGGATGGTCGCCGAGCGGGAGTTCGGCATCGTGGATCGCGCCGGCGATGGGGCGGTTGATGCTTGCGAACTGGCCTCCCGAGGGGCGATCCCACGTCCACACCTTGGGCGGGGAATAATCGGCGGGCTGGTTGGGGAGGGGTTCCTGATCGGCCATGATGTTCTCCTGCTGCGGTTGCAAATGGGAACGTTGTTTGGCCGGGACAAGACGTCTTCATCCGGCACAGACCCGGCATCTTGCGTCCGCTGCGCCAAGAGCGCAGCATGGCACCATGGCCGAACGAGGGGGAAATAAGTCGGAAGGGGCCGGATCAACGGCGTCATGGGGCGCGGACGGTTTCGATTTCCCCCAGGCCCTCGCGATTGCCGATGCGCTGCCGATGGGGCTTGCCTTCGTCGGGCCGGATCGCCGCTATCGCTTCGTGAACCGCGCGCTTGCCGACTTTTTCGAACGGCCCCGCCGCGACATGATCGGTCTGACGATGGACGAGGTGATGGGGGCCGAAGCAGTCGCCGCACGCCTGCCGATGTTGGAGGCCGCGCTTGGCGGCGAACGCCGATGGTTCTCGGCCGATTTCCCGCACCCGAGCCGAGGGACGCTGGCGATCCAGTCCGACTATCTGCCGCAGATGGCGCCGGACGGATCGGTCATCGGAATCATCATCCTGACCAATGACGTCACCGAACAACGGGTGGCGGAGGAGGCGCTGAAGGAAAGCGAGATGCGCTTCCGGCGCATCGCCAACAGCGCGCCGGTGATGATGTGGGTGACCCGGCTGGACCGGACCCGCGATTTCGCCAACGACGCTTATGCAGAATTTTTCGGGCTGAGTCGGAAGGAAGCGAGGGAAAGAGATTGGCTGGATTTTGTCCATGCCGATGACCGCGCGCAGATTCTTGCAGACATTGAGATCGGCCCGAACGAAGCAGAAGTGGTGGAAGTCGAAGCACGGTATCGACGGCACGACGGGGAATGGCGCTGGCTACGCAGCGTATCTCAGCCGCGCTACGGGCCGGAACAGCAGTTGATGGGCTATATCGGGGTCGCCACCGATGTCACGGCGGCTAAGGAGGCGGAAGAGGAGCTTCGACGCGAAGTCGAATCAAGAACGCGCGAATTGGCGCAAAGCGAAGCGCGCGTACGCGGCCTGTTCGACAGTGCGCTGGAAATGATTGCGTTGCTCGACCTCGATGGCCGTTATCTCGAGGTGAACCGGTCTGCGCTCGATTCACTTGGACTGAAGGCCGATGAGGTGCGCGGAAAAAGTCCGTGGGAGATTGGACCGTTTGCCGATCACCCCGCCAGTCAGGACGCGCTGAAGAGTCTGGTGCGCCGGGCCGCAGCAGGCGAAACCGCGACCGAGGAATTGTCGGTCGACACGGTAGACGGTACGTCGAGTCTTCTGGTCTCGATGAAACCGGTCCCCGACGCCAATGGAAATCCCATGTTCCTGGTCGGCGAAGGCCGCGATATTTCCGAATTGAAACACACGCAGGACCAGCTTCGCCAAGCCCAGAAGATGGAGGCGCTGGGCCAGCTGACCGGCGGCATCGCGCACGACTTCAACAATTTGCTGACGGTCGTGGTCGGCGGGCTCGACCTGATTGCCAAGCAGGTCGAGGACGAGAGGCTCAAGCGCTATGCCGGCAATGCCTTGAAGGCGGCCGAGCGCGGCGCCCGCCTGACCGCGCAATTGCTGGCCTTCAGCCGGGTCCAGCGGCTGGAAGTGCAACCGATGGACGTCCGCGAGCATCTGGAGGAGATCCGGCCGATGCTGCGCAATGTGCTTGGCCCGGGCATCGAAAAAAAGATGATATTGCCCGACGAGCAGATGGTGGTGATGGCCGATCCGACCCAGTTGGAGGTCGCCGTGCTCAACCTGGTCATCAACGCGCGCGATGCCATGCCCGACGGCGGGACGCTGACCATCGAGATCCATAACCGGCTGATCGCAGGCGACTCCGAACTCGATGACGGCAATTACGTCGAACTGGCGATTTCCGACACGGGCAGCGGGATGGCACCCGAAATCGTGGCGCGGGTGTTCGAGCCGTTCTTCACCACGAAAGAGGTTGGCAAGGGAACCGGGCTTGGCCTGTCGATGGTCTATGGCATGGCGCGCCAGTCGGGCGGGACCGCCAAGTTGAAGAGCGAGGAGGGCGTCGGCACGACCGTCAGCCTGTTCTTCCGCCATGCCGATGAGGATGTGTTCGACCTGTCCGACCGGTTGGCGACCGACGGCTCCGCAGCGGACAAGCAAACCCACTCGATCCTGCTGGTC
>JBDTMR010000085.1:0-7337 GCA_039934175.1 Sphingomicrobium sp. | reverse complement strand
ATGCGGGTCCATCCGGAAAACTCGCGACCGGCCCAACTTGGTGCACCGACACTGGCTCGGCTTGGCGAGGTCGATCGCGCCAAAGACTGGCTCGAACGCGCATTGTTTCTCGATCCCGACGAACCCATCGCCACCTACAACGCAGCCTGCACCTATGCCCAGCTCGGCGAAATCGACCGAGCGTTCGAAGCGCTCGGAAAATGGTCGAAGAATCGCGGGATGGAGATGGAATTGTGGCTCGACACCGACGCGGATCTCGACCCCCTGCGTGATGATGCGCGCTTCACCGAGCTTGCCGCGACGATCAAGAGCGAACGGGGCAGCAGGGTAAGGGCGAAGGGCTGATGGAACGTCGCCTTGCTGCGATCATGTCCGCCGATGTGGTCGGCTACAGTCGCCTGATGGGCGCAAATGAGGTCGGGACGCTGACCGCGCTGACACATCGCCGCAAGGAAGTGATAGAGCCGCGCATATCGAAGAACAGCGGGCGCGTGGTCAAGTTGACCGGTGATGGAATTCTGGCCGAATTTTCGAGCGTCGTCGACGCCGTCGAATGTGCGCTTGCCGTGCAAAAGGAAATGTTCAGCCGAAATGTCGAGATTCCCGAGGATCGTCGTATCGAGCTTCGTATCGGGATTCATATCGGCGACGTCATCGTCGAGGACGGCGACCTGTTCGGTGATGGCGTCAATGTCGCGGCACGGATCGAAGGTGTCGGCAAGCCGGGCGGCGTTGCGGTGTCGGATGCAGTGCGAGAACATGTCGGAAATCGGCTCGACATTTCGTTCGAAGATATGGGCGAACACACGCTCAAGAATATTGAACGACCCGTCAGGGTGTTCGACGTATCGAGCGGGAGAGCCGAACCACCAAAGGGTGTGATCGAGGCTGTCGCCGCGCCGGAAATCATCACCGAAAAGCCATCGATTGCCGTCCTTCCGTTCGACAATATGAGCGGTGATGCGGAACAGGAGTTTTTCTCTGACGGAATTGCCGAAGACATCATCACCGACTTGAGCAAGATTTCGGGTCTGTTCGTGGTCGGCCGCAACACCAGCTTCACCTACAAGGGCAAGTCGTTCCTTCTACAGGATGTCGCCAAGGAACTCGGCGTCAAATTCCTGCTGGAAGGAAGCGTGCGAAAGGCTGGCCAGCGGATCCGCGTGACCGGTCAGCTGATCGATGGCGCAACCGGCGGCCATGTCTGGGCCGATCGCTATGATCGCGACCTCGACGATATTTTCGCCATTCAGGACGAGATTACCGAAACCATCGTCGAGCAGCTTCGTGTCCGACTTCTCCCAGAAGAACAGCGTTCGCTCCGCAAGTCCCCGACCAAGGACGTCGAAGCCTATGAACTCTACCTTCGTGGCCGCGAGATGTTTCACACCTCGACACGTTCGCGGGTCCGGCTGGCCCGCCAGCAATTCGTTGCGGCGACCGAAATCGATCCGGATTTTGCGCGGGCCTATGCCGGGATTGCGAATTGCGACACGCGCTTGTCGAGCTGGTATGGCGAAGCGATCTCGAAAGAGGATATCCTGGCGATGGCCGACAAGGCCCTCAAGCTCGATCCCGAACTCGCCGACGCTTATGCCGCCCGCGGAATTGCATTGAGCGGCGCTGGCGAAGATGAAAAAGCGGTCAGGGAATTCGATAAGGCAATCCAACTCGACCCCTCTAACTATGACGCGCATTATTTCTTCTCGCATCACAGCATCAAGATGCGGCGCTACGAACAAGGGCTCGAATCTGCCCTACGCGCGGTAGAATTGAATCCCGAAGATGTGCAGTCGGTCGCACTCGCCTCGATCACCCTGCGCGCCCTTGGTCGCCTGGACGAAGCCGCGGAATATCAACGCCTCACCATCCGGCGCGGGGAGGCCCTGATCCGCAAACAGCCGGAGAATAGCCGTGCAACGCAAATGACCTTCTGCAGCTATGCGACGCTCGGCGAGCGCGAGCAGGCACAGCGCTTGATCGATCATGCCCTCCAAGTCGATCCCGACGATACACACTTGCTCTACAATGCCGCTTGCGCGTCGGTGCAGATGGGCAGTTACGACCGGGCGATCGGCTTGCTTGAACGCTGGGTCGGTCGAGTCGGCGCCGACATGCACGACTGGATGCGACAGGATGTCGATCTCAATCCGCTTCGTGGCGACGAACGCTTCAAGGCGTTGATTGCGACATTAAGCGAGCAGGGTACGCCCTCTCTCGCTTAATTTTTGATCAGCCCGGTTACCTTGCGGAGGATCGCGCGGGGCAGGAAGCGATGACCTTGCGCACCAAGCTTGTTGGTCATGCCCGGCACCATCACCGCCTTGTTCGCCCACAATGCCTTCAACCCCGCTGCAACGACATCTTCGGATTTCGCGCTCATCGCGTCGAATGCGCCATTGCTGGTGAAGCCCGCGACCGCGCCGAACTCGGTCCCGGTCGGCCCGGGGCAAAGCGCACTGACGTTGACACCCGACTTGCGGACTTCCTCGTGCAGTGCTTCGCTGAAGCTCAGGACGAACGCCTTGGTCGCGAAATAGGTCGCCATGCCTGGGCCCGGCTGGAAAGCGGCGGTCGAGGCGACGTTGAGAATCGCGCCCTTCTTGCGCTTGACCATGTCGGGCAGGACGGCATGGCACAGCTCGACCAGCGACCCGCAATTGAGGTCGATCATCGAACGCTGCTGGTCGCCGTCGAGGTCGGTGAACCGCCCCCACAGGCCGAAGCCGGCATTGTTGATCAGGGTCTCGGCGCGCTCTCCGTGCGCGGCAAGGTCGGTCATCAAGGCCCCCGCCGCCCCCGGCTTGCCAAGGTCGAGCGCGACCGCCCGAGCATTGCCCAATTCGCTGGCCAGCGCGTCGAGCCGCTCCTTGCGCCGCGCGACCAGCACCAGTCGGTGGCCATCCGCCGCCAGCTGGCGCGCGAAATCGACGCCCAGTCCGGCCGACGCGCCGGTCACGACGGTCACCGCCTTCACCGGCGTCTTGCGCTTGGCGGCAGGCTTCTTGGCGGGCTTGACGGTCCGGGCGGTCGCGGCGCGCGCCACCTTAAGCGACCGTCGCCTTGACGATCTTGCCGGGATTGGCGACCGGTTCGCCGGTCGGCAGTGCGTCGACATATTCCATGCCGCTCTCGACTTCGCCCCAGACGGTGTACTGGTTGTCTAGGAAACCGGCATCGTCGAAGCAGATGAAGAACTGGCTGTTGGCGCTGTTCGGGTTCCCCGAACGGGCCATCGAACAGGTGCCGCGGACGTGCGGCTGGGCGTTGAACTCGGCCTTCAGGTCGGGAAGATCGCTGCCGCCCATGCCGGTGCCGGTCGGATCGCCGCCCTGCGCCATGAAGCCGGGGATCACGCGGTGGAAAACGACGCCGTCGTAAAAACCGTCCTTGGCAAGGCCGGCGATGCGTTCGACGTGGCCCGGGGCCAGATCGGGACGAAGCTTGATGACGACATCGCCGCCGGTCGACAGGGTAAAGGTGAGTGTATCGGCCATGATCGTGAATCTCCTTGGAAAGTTGGGGGCCATGTAGGGGCCAAGCGGCGCTTGCGCCAGAGGCGCGGCTTCCATAGGAGGGCAGCACCGCGGGCAGGGAGGCAGTTTTGAGACAGAGCGACGAACTCGCCGACCTCGCGCCCGACCGCGCTGCGGTCCCCGCGATTCGACCGATCAAGGATGACGAGGATCGGCTTCGGCCCGATTTCGTCGCCCGCGTGCTCGATGCGGTCGCCGACGGTGACGACGAAGCCGCGCAGGCGATGGTCGAGGATCTCCACCCCGCCGACGTTGCCGATCTCATCGAACTGGCTCGCGCCGACGAGCGTGACGGACTGGTCGCCGCGCTCGCCGATCTCGTCGACGCCGAGGTGCTGGCCGAACTGAACGAATTCGTCCGCGACGACCTGCTCGACGAGATGACGGCCGAGAAGGTCGCCGAAATGGCGGGCGAACTGGACACCGACGACGCCGTCGCGCTGATCGAGGATCTTGAGGAAGACGAACAGCGCGCTGTCCTTCGCGCGATGGAGCCCGACGATCGCGCTGCGGTCGAGGAAGCGCTCGCTTACCCCGAGGAATCCGCTGGCCGACTGATGCAGCGCGATCTGATCGCGGTGCCCGAACATTGGACCGTCGGTCAGGTCATCGATTTCCTCCGTTCGACCGACGATCTGGCCGACGACTTCTGGGAAGTGTTCGTCGTTTCGCCCAATCATCATCCGATCGGCACCTGCAAATTGTCGTCGATCCTGCGCACCCGCCGCGACATCGCGGTCAGCGACATCATGATGGACGAACAGACGCTGATTCCGGTCGACATGGACCAGGAAGAAGTCGCGCTGAAATTCCAGAAATATGCGTTGATTTCCGCCGCAGTGGTCGACCCGTCGGGGCGGCTGGTCGGCATGATCACGGTCGATGATATCGTCCATATCGTCGAGGAAGAGGCCAGCGAGGACGTCCTGTTGCTGTCCGGCGCGGGCGAAGGCGACATCAACGAACCGATCATCGATACATATACGGACCGGGTTCGCTGGCTGATTGCCAATCTGGTCACGGCGCTGGTCGCGGCAAGCGTGATCAGGATGTTCGAGGGGTCAATCGAGCGGCTCGCGATTCTCGCCGTACTGATGCCGATCGTCGCGGGCGTCGGCGGCAATGCCGGCACCCAGACGCTGGCCGTCACCGTTCGCGCGCTTGCCACCAACCAGTTGACCGGGTCCAACCGCTGGCGTGCGGTCGGGCGCGAGCTGCGCGTTGCGGTGATGAATGGCCTGACCATCGCGCTGCTGATCGGCGTCGGCGTCGCGTTGGTGCTGGGCAGCAGCCAGCTTGGCATGGTGATCGCCGCGGCGATGCTGTTCAACATCATCGTCGCCGGTGCCGCGGGCGTGCTCGTGCCACTGACGCTCGAACGGGCCGGTGCCGATCCCGCGGTTTCCTCGTCGGTGTTCGTGACGATGGTCACCGATTCGATTGGCTTTCTCGCCTTCCTCGGGCTTGCAACGGCGGCGGGTCTCGCGGGCTAAAGCGTTGAATCCGTTTCGCGCGGCCCGCATATGGGCGCCGTGCCGCTCAATCTCACCAAGGTCGCCGTCGGATGCGCAAGCGTCGATGCGCTCAAGAATCGGATCGCTCGAAGGGTCACGGTCGGCGGCGAGGTTCGGGTGCCGACCCGGATGCGACCGAAGCGCGCCGATGAACTGATCGGCGGCCAATTGTTCTGGATCGTCAAGCATCGGATCGTCGCCAGCCTGGAGATTCGCGCAATTGCTGATCGTAGCGACGGGCGTATCGACATTGTTTGTGCCCCCGACCTGGCGATCCTCACGCCGATCCCGAAGCGCGCCCATCAGGGATGGCGCTATTTCGAACTGGAACAGGCGGTCGTCGCCGATGACACCGGCGTCGGCGAATTGCCGCCATCGCTTTACGGTAGGCTGGCCGCCCTCAAACTGGTCTGAAAATCAGTAGCGTGCGACCTTGCAACCGGTGACGCTCGCCGAGCCTTGGGTTTTCACCGTGCACGCGGGATTGCCGGTCAACGTAATCGACGACACCCCGATTGCATCGATCTTGGCCGTACCGGAGACAGCAAGTTTGACGATCGCCGGGCCTTGCGCGCCGATCGTTGCGTCTTTGACGGCAAGGGCCTCGCCGTCGAGCAGCGACGAGCCGCGGATGATGGCGGTCGTCATGGCCGCCCGTCCGCCGAGGCGGGCGGTCGCCGCGCCGGCCAGCGCCAGTTTGAACTGATCGACGTCCATCTGATCGATACTGATCATGCCGGCGCCCTGCGCGGTCGCCTCGAACGAGAGGCCGCGAACCTGATTGATGCTGATCGCGCCGCCGCCGTTGACCCATAATGCGGTCAGTTCATGCGTGCCGACGGAAATTTCGACCGGGCCGGCGCTCTCGCCGGGAAAGCCTCCCCAACTTGCCGATCGGTTCATCCCGATCACCAGCGTTCTTCCCTCGACACGAATGGCGACCGCATCGATCGCGCGGGCGCTTCCTTTTGCCTTTGCAAAAGGCGCGACGCCATTGGTCAACATGACCTTGTAATCGCCATCGACGCGGACCCGGTCGAATCCGCTGACGCCGTAATTGCGCTCGGCCGGGGCGGCATTTGCCGGACCGGCGAGCGCAGATGACAAGAAGGCGAGCGTGATGACCATTTTTCTCATGGCCACCACTCTCGCCCCGACATGGTTAACAAAGCGTCACTTAGTGGCAGGTAACATCGCCGGAGCCCGATTTGCTTATCGTGCATTTCGCGCCGCCGGAGATGTCGACGTCACCCGATCCCAGGATCGAGACGTCGGCGGTTTCGGTCGCCTGCAACTTCACCCCGCCCGACCCCGCAATCGAAACATCGGCTGTCTTCGCGGTCAGGCCGCCAGCATCTATATCGCCCGACCCGGCAATACTCGCCTCGGCGCTGTCCGCCTTTCCGGCAACGCGAATGTCGCCCGATCCGGCAATCGACAATTCGACCTTGCCGCCATCGATCTGGGTGATGTCGATCGAGCCGGATCCGGCGACCGAGCCATCGAAATCGCCGCTCGCCTTGTCGACGCGGACGTCACCCGACCCGGCGATGCCGACGCCCTCGATCGACGCGGTGGAGACGGTGAAGCTGGCCTTCCCGCTTTTCCAGCCCCAGTGCATCCCCGTCCTTTTCTTGGGACGGATGACTAACGTGTCGCCTTTGACGAGGACTTCGGTTTCATCGAGCAGGTTTGCGCCGCCGCTCGCGGCAACCGCGGTGTCCTTGCCGGTCGAAATCGTGACATCATAGGGTCCGGCAACCTCGATCTTGCTGAAGGCGCCGACCGAATAATTGCGGGTCGTGCTTGCGCCGACGTCGCGGTTTTCGGCCCCGCCGTCGGAATGGCAGGCGCCCAGCGCCAAAGCGGCGATCCCGGTAGCGAGCAATTTCTTCATCGCGATTTCTCCTTTTTGCGTATTACAACACTAATACAGCAATGCAGATTGTCGCGCAAGCCGCAACGAAAAAGGGCGCCCCCGAAGGAGCGCCCTCAATCTTGGAGAAGCCGGGCGGTTAGGCGGTGGCTTCTTCCTTGTTCTTGTTATGGATCAGCGCGGCCTTGTTCAGGATCTCGAGGATCTTGACCAGAGCGCCTTTCTCGTCCGTCTTTTCCATCGCACCGAGTTCACGGGCGAGGCGCGACGAAGCTGCTTCGAAAATCTGGCGTTCCGAATAGCTCTGTTCCGGCGCATCGTCGGGACGGAACAGATCGCGGACCACTTCGGCAATCAGCGTGAGTTCGCCCGAATTGATCTTCGCTTCATATTCCTGCGCACGGCGCGACC
>JBDTMR010000084.1:0-7370 GCA_039934175.1 Sphingomicrobium sp. | reverse complement strand
GATTCCCTGGTCGCCTGCGGCCCCGGCGTCGAACGGATCGCTGACGAGGTCGCGGCGCTGTTTCCCGACGCCCGCACCGCCATCGTTACCAGCGATACGATCTGGTCGCCCGCCCGCGCGGCCGAATTCGTTCGCGCAATGGACGCGCAGGAAATCGACATCGTCGTTGGCACTCAATTGGTCACCAAGGGCTACCATTTTCCCAACCTCACTCTGGTTGGTGTCGTCGACGCCGACCTTGGTCTTCAGGGCGGCGACTTGCGTGCTGCAGAACGAAGCTTCCAGCAGATCCAGCAGGTCGCCGGTCGGGCCGGGCGCGGCGACAAACCGGGGCGCGTCCTGGTCCAGACCCACGATCCCGACGCCGCGGTGATCGAGGCATTGGTCAGCGGCGACGGGCCCGGCTTCTATGCCGCCGAGACCGATGCGCGCCGCTTCGCCGCAATGCCCCCTTTCGGTCGCCTCGCCGCAATCATCATCAGCGCCGAGGACCAGGCCGAAACGGAAAGCACCGCGCGGCGGATCGGTTCCGCTGCGCCCCGCATCGAGGGAATGGCGGTGTTCGGCCCGGCACCGGCGCCGCTAGCCATGCTTCGCGGGCGTCACCGCCAGCGCATCCTCGTCCATGCCGAACGCAAGCTCGACGTGCAGGATGTCATTCGCGATTGGCTCGGTACGCTCGAATGGGGCAATAAGGTTCGCGTCGCCGTGGACGTCGACCCCTACAGCTTCCTCTAGGCAAACGCGGCGGCGACGGCTTGCCGGTCGAGACCGAAATCCTCAAGCGCATAACGATGGCCGTGATGAGCGGTCGACCGGTCGATGAAGCGCGCCATGCGCGCCTCGCTCGCCGCGTCCAGTTCCCACCCGAGCATGTCGTAAATCGCTCCGACCGCCCGCCGCCAGTCGCGCGACACGTCGGCATAATCGAGCGATACGTTTCCAAGCTGAGGATGGCGGTCCATCGTCGCCTCCATGCGCTCGGCGCGAAGCTTGGTCTTGCGCAACCATTCGCGTCCGACCTCCTCGCGCGTCACGCTGTCCGACTGGATTCGGCTGTGCTGCCAGACCAAGCTTGCGCCGGATGCGACCAATTGCTCGTTAGGTCGCCGAAGGACGATCAACCGCGCGTCCGGGAATTGCGCCAGCAAGGCGTCGAGTTCCTGTGCAAATTGCGGCGCCTTCAGCAGCCACGGCTTTTCCAGCGTCAGGTTTCGGTGCGCCGAGGCAATGCGCAGCAACAAGGCAAATTCGCGGTAGACATCAGCCGCATCGGCCTGTTCGACGTGACGCGCGAAGCTGGGCACCCGCCATTGTCCTTCGAACAAGGCGCCCCAGATCGAGAACGCGTGAAGCCCGAAATCTTCCTCCGCCGCCTTGGGCGCACTGGGGTGAATGGCGGTCAGCGACGGATTGCCCAGACGCATGCCCCATCCCGTCGCCGCAGCGGCGAGCGGCCGCGGATCGAAGCGCCGTGCATAAGGCACCGGGTCGAGCTGCTCGAACATCCGGTTGACTGCAAACCGCCGGTCGCAGGCCAGCAAACGATGGATTCGGGTCGTGCCGGACCGCATCTGGCCGACGATCACCACCGGCGCGCCTAGCGTTCGACGAGCAATTTCGGGGGATTCCGCGACCAGGCGATCGGCGCGCACGCGAGCCCGGACCAGTTTGACGAGCTGGACATAAGCGGCGGTCAACCCGAACGCGTTCAGCGCCGCCTCGTCGCGCAGCGACCGACAGAGCAACTCCAGTCGGGCTTGCCAAGCGCCATCCTTCGCCTCGCCATGTTCGCGGCGATGGGCGGAGGCGGCAATGCGATCGGCATCAAGGCGAGGCTGCGAGGCCCAGCCGCGTTGCCAGACCTGCTCGAGCAAGCGGGAAACGCGCGATGGCGTCGGCGGGTAACTCGCGTCCATCAATGCGAAAGCTAGCCGAGCCTCACGACAATTGAAACCGACATCATTATTGCTAGGGTGTGGGTGGAGGACTTCATCATGTTGCGTTTTATGCTGGCCGCACTGGCGCTTGGTTCCGCACCCGTTTCAGCAGCCTGGCACCGCGCGTCGAGCAGTCATTTCGTGATCTATGCGGATGAAGATCCCGAAACCCTTCGTGCCTTCGCGCAAAAACTCGAACGATTCGACAAGGCGGTTCGAACGGCGCGCGGCATGAAGGATCCCAGGCTTGGCGACGACAATCGGCTGACCGTTTATGTCGTCGCGGATTCCACCGCAGTGACGAAGCTTCACCACGGTTCGGATTCCAGCGTTGCGGGTTTCTATCGCTCGCGCGCCGTCAACGCCCATGCAGTCGTCCCGCGCAAGGTTAGCAAACAGGCCCAGATCACCCCCGACGTGGTCTTTTTCCACGAATACGCCCATCATTTGATGTTCCAGGATTTCACCACCCCGATGCCGTCCTGGCTGGTCGAGGGCTTCGCCGAATTTTACGGCATGGCCGACGTCTATTCGGACGGATCGGTCGGGCTGGGCGGCGCGCCGGTCCATCGCGGCCGGACGCTTCGCCAGAAGACCAACCCGCTGCCGTTCACCCAGATGCTCGGCGGCGCCAATCCAAGCACCGGGATGGAGCGAAATTCGCTCTACGCCCGCGGCTGGCTGCTGACTCACTATCTCACCTTTTCGAAGCAGCGCAGCGGCCAGCTCGAAGCCTATCTGAACGCGTTGGCGCGCGGGATTGGATCGGCGGACGCCGCCCGGCAGGCATTCGGCAATGTCGATCAGCTCGAAGTCGAGACCGAGAAATACCTGCAGGCCGACAAATTTCCCTATTTGACCTTGCCGGCCTCCAGCTTGCCGATTGGCATCGTCAATGTCGCATCGCTTGGCGTTGGCGGCGACGCCATCATGCCACTGCGACTTCGACTGGCCGCCGGTGCCGACGAAAACAAAGCGGCGCTGGCCGCGAAAATCCGCGAGGTGGCTGGACGTTATCCCGTCGATGCGCTTGTCCAGTTGACTCTGGCCGAGGCTGAATTCGCCGATGGTCGCAACGCGGCGGCGCGTCTCGCCGGGCAGAAAGCCTTGTCGCTAGATGACAAATCGGTGCCCGCCATGGTGTTGATCGGACAAGCAGTCATGGCGGACGCAAAGGCGAAAGTCGCCGGGGCGACCTTTGCCGAAGCACGCGGCTGGTTCAATCGCGCAAACCGCCTCGACCCGGAAAATCCGGCGCCGCTATTGATGTTCTACAACAGCTTCGTTGCCGAAGGCGTCACACCGACGCACAACGCGATTTCGGCAATGCGCTACGCGGCGGCGCTGGCGCCGCAGGACCTCGGCCTACGCTTGCTCACGGCCAAAAGCCTGATCGCGGAAGGCAAGAAAGCCGAAGCGCGCATCGCCCTCATTCCGATCGCTTATTATCCGCACGGCGGACGTCCTGCCGAAGAAGCGCGGCGCTTGCTCGATCTGGCAGCCAAGTAATATCGCCAGACTTAAAAGCGAAAAAGACATTTCGAATCAGCATCTTGCGATTTGACGCAACATCATTATCGATAAGCAAGATTTTCGGAGGGGATTCAGATATGCGTTTCACACTTTTGCTCGGAACGGCCGTGCTTTCGCTAGCCGCGGCAACACCGGCCTTCGCCGATTGGTACCAGGCGAGTTCGAAGCATTTCGTCATTTATGGGGACATGGCGGAAGCCGAGCTAAAAACTTACGCGACGCGACTGGAGACTTTCGACGCCGCAGCTCGACTCATCCGTGCAATGAAGGACCCCGTCGTCGGCGACGGCAATCGGGTCCACGTTTATATCGTACCGACCGATCTGGACGTAAATCGCACGCTGGGAAGTGCGGAAGCAGGCGTGCTTGGATATTATGAAGACGACGTCCGGAGCCCCTTCATCATCACCCCCCGAAAGGTCAGGCGCGACCGCGACAATCGGACTTTTGCACCGGAATCGGTCTTCTTTCACGAATATACCCATCATTTGCAGTTGCAGAGCACCAACAAGCCGATGCCCGCCTGGCTGTCGGAGGGGTTTGCCGAATTCCTGGGCAACCCGATTTTCGGCGACGATGGGTCGATCGGGCTCGGTACGCCAGCAAACGACCGCGCCGCGGCAATCATCAAGGGTCGCTGGGCGCCGCTCAAGGATCTGTTGGAAGGCAATGCCGTCACCTTGTCCTATTCGGGCTATTGGGGTCAGAACTATGCGCAGGGCTGGCTGCTCAACCATTATCTGGCGTTCGAGCCCTCCCGGAAGGGCCAGATCGACGATTACGTGAAACGCATTTCGAACGGTGACAATGCGCTCGACGCTGCGAAGGCGTCATTCGGAGACATTGGCAAGCTCGAACAAGAGTTGATGGACTATCGTCGCGTCGAGAAATTTTCTTATCTCAAGATCGATGCAAACAAGCTTTCGATCCCCCCCGTTACGATCGGCAAAATGTCTTCGGCCGCCGGCGATATCATGATGATGAGAGTTTACGCCAAGACTGGTTATGACGGCTTGCCGCGCGGATTGGTCCTAAAGAAAGTTCGCGAAGCAGCAGTGCGCGCGCCGACCGACGACCTGGTCCAGCGCACTCTTGCCCAGGTCGAATATGACAATGGCAATTTCGACGAGGCTGGCGCCGCTGCCGACGCAGCCCTGAAAGCGAATCCAAATTCAACCGAGGCAATCCTGTTTAAAGGGCGAAGTTTCCTCGGCAAGGCGCGGAAAAACAACGACCCCGCCATGTTCAAGGAAGCGCGCAGCTGGTTCCTCAAAGCGAACAAGTTGGACAAGGACGATCCGGAGCCTTTGTATCTCTATTATCGAAGCTACCACGATGCCAACCAGCCCGTTCCCGCACAGGCGGTAGATGCACTCAAATATGCCGCAATTCTCGCGCCACGCGACCTTACGCTCCAGGTCAGGCTGGGGGTCGAATACCTCCGCCAGAACAAGCTTCCCGAAGCCAAGGAGGCGCTAATTCCGGTTGCCTACCTTCCCCATGCGGTTGGCGAGGCGAAAGTAGCGAGGCAAGCGGTCGAAATGATCGAGGCGGGCAATGCGGCGGGTGCGATTGGCCTGCTTGAAAAGGATGTGCTGCCCAAGCCCGAAGACGATAACGCCTAAAGGTCCAGGCTCTCCTGTTCCTTCCAACTGGCGCCCTCGGCCGCGAGCAATTGGCGCTTCCGGTCGAGGCCGCCGGCATAGCCGCCAAGGCTTCCGTCACTACGGATGACCCGGTGGCACGGCACCAGCACCGCTACCGGGTTCGATCCATTCGCAGTACCGACCGCGCGTACCGCGCCCGGCTGACCGACCGCGGCGGCGATGTCGGCATAGCTCCGCGTCTCGCCAAGCGGAATCTTGCGAAGTTCCCGCCAGACCTTTTCCTGGAAGGCCGTCCCCTGCACATCGAGCGGGAGTTCGTGGTCGATGGGTGAACCGATCACGGCCATCGCCTGCGCGACCAGCGGCGCGATCGTGCCATCGTCCGGGGCGATGTCGGCATTTGGAAAGCGGCGGCGCAGCGCCTGCTCGTCACTGTCGAAACTCAAGACGCAAATGCCTTTCGTCGTCGCCGCGACCATCAGGGGCCCAAGCGCGCTTTGCGCAATCACGAAGCGGATTGTCTCACCCCGCCCGCCGTCGCGCCATGCCGAGGGAGTCATCCCCATGCGGTCCTTTGCGTCGGCGTAAAAGCGGCTCGGCACATTATAACCGGCGTCGTAAATTGCCTCGGTCACGTTCTTGTCTCCGGTCAACTGGTCGGCTCCGCGCCGGGCGCGCACCGATCGCGCAAAGGCGGCGGGCGAAACCCCGACATCGCGGGTGAACAGTCGTTGGAAATGGTGCGGCGCATAGCCAACCTTTTCGGCAAGCACGGCGAGCGATGGCGCTTCCTGCTCCTGCTGAATGATTGCAACCGCCTTGGTCACGGCGATCCGGTCGCGTCCGACTTCGTCCGGGCGACAACGCAGGCAGGCGCGAAACCAGGCGGTCCGCGCCTCGGCCGGCGTCGCATAGAAAATCACATTCTCGCGCTTGGGGTGACGCGCCGGACAGCTTGGCTTGCAGTAGATACCAGTCGTCTTGACCGCGCCGACGAAGCGGCCGTCCTCGGCCCGATCGCGGCTTTCGAACGCCGCCCAGGCCGCTTCGATGTCAAATGTTCGCATCAACATTGTCTTAACATAGATGGTCGGCCTAGCCAGCGCTTCCCATGACTTGCGATCAAACCATGACGGTGCACGAAGGAGAATTGGGTCGCGACGACGTGCGCGCACTTCTCGCCCTCCATTTTGCGGAAATGCATGCCGATTCGCCGCCCGAAGCCTGCCATGTCCTTCCGATCGACGCGCTCGGCACGCCGAACATTCGCCTGCTGACGATGCGCGACAGCGGCGGCCACCTGCTCGGTGTCGGCGCGCTCAAGATAATTGACGGGGATCACGGCGAGATCAAATCGATGAGGACTGCAACTGAAGCGCTCGGTCGAGGCATCGGTCGGCAAATGCTCGCACATTTGATCGCCTTGGCCCGCGATGCGGGAATGAGGCGAATCAGCCTGGAAACCGGCAACAGTCCTCTTTTCCAAGCCGCCAACCGCCTCTATCTTTCTGCCAGCTTCTCGCGCTGCGAGCCGTTTGGCGACTATGCCGAGAGCCCGTTCACGCACTTCTACACGCTCGCGCTCTCGTAACGTTCGATCCGCGCGGCAAAGCAGCCATAAACGGCATTGTGCGCGTCAATATAAGCGATCCGGTCATCGCCCAGCAGGGTCAGGATTTCGGCTTCCGTCGAGTCGATTTCTGCGAGCCGGGCGGCCTTGAGCATTCCGTCCGCGTCAAATCCGCGCAGGCTTAGCGGCCGCCCTTCGAAAACCGGCGGCAGGCAATCGATGAATTCCGCCGATCTGGTCGCATTTTCGCGGACATAGACGGCATAAGCGGTGCGATAGGGCGTTGCGACGTCGTGACTGACATGGTGAGTCAGAATGAGGCTTTCGCCGGCGCGCGCATCCTCAAGGGAAATCCGGCAGGGAAAACCCTGATCTGAATCCGCTCGCACCCGAATGCTGCGTCGTTTTGCCAGTTCGTCGTCGTTCAGCGACCGCAAGGGCGCAAATTGGTGAGGATCCAGGCCGCATATCCGATAGGTCACTGAGGTCTCCATGTTCGCTTCGAGCCCTGTCCTAGATGTCAGAATTCGAACGCGCTTCCCGTCGCTTGCGGTCAAAGTTCCGGCCGCTTCTTGCATCGCCGCGCTGCCCTTGCTAGGGGCGCGCCAACCCGTGGGGGGCGCGCGATTTTTTCGCTGCGCCCCATTCAATGCATGGGGCCAAAAATTTCTCTGTCTGGAGCTATAGGCGCGTGGAGAATTCCGGCGGCATTCAGGCCAG
>JBDTMR010000083.1:0-7413 GCA_039934175.1 Sphingomicrobium sp. | reverse complement strand
GCGGGAACGATTGAACAATTGCTGGCTTTGGACCATCCTTGGATTCAAGATTATTTTAACGGACCGCGCGGCCGCGCGGCCGCAGCCGCGTAAAGGGGGCGGGCGACGCAATGGAAACCCGGTCGAACCATGTGCTGGTCGGAGGCGTCGTGCTGGCGCTGCTGGCAGGCTTGCTGCTGTTCATCGTATGGCTGGCGGGCCTTTCAAACACACAGAAGCAATGCTTCGATGTCTATTTCCAGCAAGGGGTTGGCGGCTTGAACAAGGGCAGCAGCGTGACCTTTGCCGGCGTCCCTGTCGGCCAGATCACCAAGATTTCGCTGCTTCCGGATCGTCCCGAATTCGTCTGGGTTCGCCTTGAGGTGAACGACGATACGCCGGTCCTTCAGGGCACTTCCGCGCAGATCAAGGGCGTCGGCTTCACCGGCGTCAGCGAAATCCAGCTTGACGGTGCGGTCAGCGGCGCGAAAAAATTGTCGCAATTGGGCCCGCAGGGCTGCCCGGTGATCCCGGCGACGTCGGGCGGGCTTGGCGCCTTGCTGAACAGCGCGCCGGAATTGATCGACCGGATCCAGCGCTTGACCGAGCGCCTCACCGAATTGCTGAGCGACAAGAACCAGAATTCGATCGCCGACATCCTGGAGAATGTCGATAAGACGACACGGGTGCTGGCCGAGCGCGCGCCCGATTTGGCCGATGCCATCGGTGATGCGCGGATTGCCGCCCGCAACGCCGGGATTGCTGCCCAGCGCGTCGGCATTCTCGCCGATTCGACGACCAGGTTGGTCAACGAGCAGGGCAAGCCGGCCGCCGAGGATCTGCGCAAGGCGATTGCGTCGGTCCAGAAGGCCGCCGAGAATCTGGATGCGGTGGTTGCCGACGCGCGGCCGGGCGTTCAGAATCTCAGCAAGAATACGCTGCCGGAGGCCAATCGCCTGATCCGCGACCTGCGCGACCTGTCGAAATCGCTGAGCGGTTTTTCCGAACGTCTCAATGAAGGCGGCGTCGGCGGCGCACTCGGCCCGCCCAAGCTTCCCGATTACAAGCCGAAGGACGGCAAATGATGAATGTCATGCGTTTGGCGGTTGCAACCGCCCTCCTCGCCGCGACCGGCGGCTGCGCCCTCTTGGGCGGTGGCAAGACACCCGCAAGTCTCGCCACGCTGAGCGCGACTGCGCCCGACCCCGGACCGATCAGCCGTTCCGCCAATGCCGGGGAATCGGTAACGATCGAAGTCCCCGTCATCGCCAAGGAAATCCGCACCACGCGCGTCGCCGCGCAGGTCGGGTCGACCACCGTCGCCTATATCAAGGACCTGACCCTGGTCGACACGCCCGACCGCCTGTTCAAGGATCTGGTCGCGGAAACCGTGCTTCGCACCACCAACCGCGTCGTGCTGGACAGCGATCAGTCGACGCTGGATCCCGGCCTGGTCGTATCGGGCCGCCTCACCGATTTCGGCTATGAGTCCGGACAGGGCAACGTCCTCGTCCGCTACGACGCGGCGCTAGCGACCAAGGGCGGAACGCGGGTCGAAACTCGCCGCTTCGAGGCCCGCGTCCCCGCCGACGGCACCGCCGCAACGGTCGGCCCGGCGCTGAACCAGGCCGCCAACCAGGTCGCGGTCGAAGTCGCCCAATGGATCGCGCGCTAGAGTCACCTTTCGACCCATTGCTGACATTGTGAATGAGAGTATGTTTTCAGCGATCAAGTGTGCCGCGAAGGGGTGGAAGATGAAAGGGCTTCAACGTGATTGGGGAAAGCTTTTTGCCTTCACCGCTTTCGCGCTCTGCGTTTTCAACTTAGGTCCTTACGTCGACCAGATACCGTCGGGAGATCGGCTGAGCCTGCTCGGTTTGACAGCCAACGCGTTTGGCTCGTTTGTCTTTGGATGGATAGTCGTAAGTAGCCTAAGAATCGCTAAGGATGCGCATTAAGGAGCGTACTATCTCGCCCTCGTGATGAGGTGGCATCTTACGACCCATTGCGGACTCTCTCCAAAATGATACCTTTGCCTTGCTCGGGCATGGGAGACGTTCCTTGAAGAAGCTTTCGGTTGGCCCCGAGCCGCAATTTGCAATCATTGTGCTTCTAGTTTGCTTGCCCGTCCTCTTCGGGTTGATTGCCATCTTGCTGGGTTCGATCGCCGCGGTAATCCAGACGATCGCAGACCTGATAGCCCGACCTGCGGAAAAGCCGTGGATCGCGCTCCTTGTGCTGCTCTGGATGAGCACACTTGCAAGTGTGCGAGAGTGCACGGACGTCGAAAGCGGGACTTCCCCGTTCGCTAGTCTGTTTCTTGTGGCAATTGGCACTCTTATCGGGCTCTCGGCTTCACGGGCCGGACAGTCTGGAACGGCAAATCCTGCACAAACGTTTGCTGCCTACGCTGCGATCCTTTTCGCCCTGCTCCACATCATCCTTCTCCTAGCGCGTCCTGGCCCGAAAGTGTTGTCGCTAATCGGGGCAGCACTTTCTTTTGTGTTCCTCACTTGCATGCCGTTGTACATCTGGCTCGTGGACGGACGGGCAGGAGCGGCGCTGACCATCCTACTCGTTGTCGCTGCCGTCGCATTCGTCGCCTGGATTGCTGGGAAGCGATCTGACCTCATTGAGTACGGGCGACGCTGATTGCATCATCTGCCTCGGTCGCAATCTGAATCCTTTTGTGTCCGCATTCGACCCATTGCTGACCTCCGGCGCATCGTTCAAAAGTCCGATATGAATCCCGACCAAATTCTCGATGAAGCCATAAATTTGGCGAGCGCTCACTGGAGATCCGCCAAGTCTGCTGGAGCAGTGCCGTCAAACATAAACTTGCAGGACCAGGTTCGGATCTTTGCATCGCAATTCTTACCGATCCTTTTCGCCGATCTCCCGCAACTCCGAGCGGCAAACGATCAGGTCAGATTGTTTATAGTTGCGGAGGGTGTCGCCCAATCGGGGACCGTGGCGCGGGAGGCTTTGCAAGCAGCTCTCGGAGTCATTTTGCCTGCTAGTCCGTAATGTCTTCTTTCCACCCAAGGCGGACTCTAAAACATGCCGCCGTGGCGCCCGTTTGCGAATTGGCGATGGGGCGCCGTGATCAGCCTAGCGACTTGCTCGCCTGTTCGAACACATCCTTCGAAAGGCCGGGCGCGGCGACGATGCGTTCGAGTTGTTCGCGCATCAGCGCCGAGCGCACCGGCTCCATCTTCTTCCAGCGGCCGAGCGGCGGGACCAGCCGGGCGGCGACCTGCGGATTGATGGCATCGGATTCGATGATCATGTCGCCGAGCATCCGATAGCCGCGGCCCGAGGCGTGGTGGAAGACCCACGGGCTGCTGGCGAGCCCGCCCGCCAGCGCGCGCAGGCGATTGGGGTTCTTCATCGTGAAATCGGCATGGCGTTTCAGGGCGTCGACCACGTCGAGGGTGTCGGCGCGCGGGGCCGAGGCCTGGATCGCGAACCATTTGTCGATGACCAATGAATCGCCCGCAAAACGATCGTAGAAATCGGCCAGTGCGGCTTCTCGCTGCGGCCCGTCGAGCATCGAGAGGACGGCGAGCGCCCCCTGCCGGTCGGTCATATTGTCGGCGGCATCATATTGCGCCTTGGCAAGCGCTGCGCCGCGTTTCGGATCGCCGGCAGCGAACAGCGAAAGCGCGACCGTCTTGAGCCGACGAATGCCCTTGGCCGCGCTCGACAGATCGTCACCCGGCGCGCCCGCGGCCTGGGCGGCAGCAAGATCATCCGCCAAGGCAATGCCGATGGCGGCGCGAAGCGCCTCGCGGCGCTGGTGGATGAGATCGGGGTCGACGACGTCGAACCGGTCCGCGACGACCGCCTCCGAAGGCAGGGTCAGCGCCTCTCCCTTGAACGCCGGGTCGAGCGCATTCGAGCGGAGCGTTGCGCCAAGAGCGTCGATCACCGGCCCCGCGTCGCCGCCGTCGACCAGGACGCGATAGGCGAGTTCCTGGATCGCTTCGTAACGGGCGAAGGGATCGTCATCGCACGTTGCCAACGCCTCCAGCTCGCCATCGGCGCGGCCAACCTGCATCGTCACCGGCGCCGAAAAACCGCGATTGATCGACAGCAGCGCACCGGCGGGGGCGTCGTCGAAGCGGATCGCCGCTTCCGCCGTATCCAGAATCACCAATCGCTCGTCGCCCGGCTGCCCGTCCGCGCCGAACAGCGCGGTGCGCAGCGGGATGACCATCGGCTGCTTGTCGTCCTGCCCCGGAGTGTCCGGAACCTGTTGCGCCAGATGAAGGACGGCGCCGTGGCCGCGGCGTTCCAGCCGCGCGGTGACGGTCGGCGTTCCAGCTTGCGAATACCAGAGCTTGAAATGGGTCAGGTCCTGCCCGCTGGCGTCCTCCATCGCTTTCACGAAATCGTCGCAAGTCGCCGCTTCGCCATCGTGGCGCTGGAAATAGAGGTCGGTGGCTTTACGGAAGGTTTCGGCACCCAGCATGACGTGCATCATGCGGATCAGTTCTGCGCCCTTATTGTAGATCGTCGCCGTGTAGAAATTGGTGATTTCCAGATAGGAATCGGGGCGCACCGGATGCGCCAGCGGGCCGGAATCCTCGGGGAATTGCACGGCGCGGAGCAACCGGACGTCGTCGATCCTCTTGACCGCCGCCGAACCGATGGCGGCGGAGAAGCTCTGGTCGCGGAAGACGGTGAAGCCTTCCTTTAGCGACAGCTGGAACCAGTCGCGGCAGGTGACCCGATTGCCCGACCAATTGTGGAAATATTCGTGCGCGACGACCCCGGCAATCGCGTCGAAATCGCCGTCCGTCGCGGTGTCGATGTCGGCCAGCACGTAGCGCGAGTTGAAGACGTTGAGGCCCTTGTTTTCCATCGCGCCGAAGTTGAAATCGTCGACCGCGACGATGTTGAAGCGGTCGAGATCATATTCGCGCCCGTAGACCTGCTCGTCCCACGCCATCGACTGTTTCAGGCTGACCATGGCATGACGGGTCTTGGGCAAGTCCTTCGAGCGAACCCAGATGCCGAGCTCGACGTCACGCCCGCTCATCGTCGTGAAATTGTCGCGCAGGACATCGAGGTCGCCCGCGACCAGCGCGAACAGATAGGATGGCTTGGGGAAGGGATCGTGCCATTCGGCCCAGTGGCGGCCATCGTTGAGATCGCCCGTTGCAACCGGGTTGCCGTTTGCCAGCAATACCGGATAGCGCGCCTTGTCGGCGATCATGCGGACCCGGTAGACGCCAAGCACGTCGGGGCGGTCGGGGTGGAAGGTGATGCGGCGGAAGCCTTCGGATTCGCATTGGGTGCAGAGGATTCCGCCCGACGCGTAAAGGCCCATCAGCTTCGAATTCGTCTCCGGAGAAATGGCGACTTCGGTTGCGATGGTGGCTTCGGTGCCCCGCATCTCGACGACCAGGTCGTCGCCTTCCAGCGCCCAACGCGCGTCTTCGCCGTCGACGGCGACGGACAATGGCCGCAACCCGTCGCCGGCCAGCCGGAGCGGCCGGTCGTGTGCGCCGTTGCGAACGATCGTCAGTTCGGCGCGGACGCGGGTCTCGGCCGGATCGAGATCGAGCGTCAGCGCAACCTGCGGCACCCACCAGTCAGGCGGCGCGTAATCCTTGCGGAAGGTGGCGACATGATCGGGCGAAGGCGGGGCTTCGGGGTTGGTGCGGGCGTCCATCCCTCCCAGCTAGGTGGTGGCAGGCTTTGGCGCAACGGGGCGCGTTGCGGTGACCGCAAAACTGGCGCTTCCCATCGATTCGCTTCCGGTGTATTGCGGTCATAATACGGGAGGGACCAATGACCATCACGACGACATTGCTGGCAGCTGTATCGGCTGTACCTGCGTTCGATCCGCATGCGGCAACGCAGGCCTATCTTTCGACGTTGCAAGGCGCGGCCCGCGCGCGCAGCGATGCCTATTTCGAAGGCGGATACTGGCTGGAATTGTGGGGCACGCTGATTGCCCTGCTGTCCTACTGGATCATGCTTCGGCTTGGCTGGTCGGCGAAATGGAGCGCGTGGGCGGACAAATTGGTCAAGTGGCGTTGGTTGCGTCCTGCGGCTTATTCCCTGCCTTATGGGTTGGTCGGCGCGCTTCTGACCCTGCCGTGGGCGATCTACACCGATTATTTCCGCGAACATCAGTACGGCATGTCGAACCAGGATTTCGCTGCCTGGTTCAAGGATCTGGCGATCATGTCCGGCGTCGGGCTGGTGACCGGCATGATCTTTTTCACCATCATCTATGCCGTCATCCGCAAGAGCCCGCGCCGCTGGTGGGTGTGGGGAACCGCTGCGACGACCGCGATGCTGGCCGTCCTGATTCTGATCCAGCCGGTATTCATCGATCCGCTGATCAACAAATATACGGCGATGAAGGAAGGTCCGGTTCGGTCGGAAATCCTGCGCATTGCGCACGAGCAGAAAATACCGGCGAACGACGTCTTCGTGGTCGATGCATCCAAACAGACCAAACGGATTTCGGCCAATGTCGCGGGGCTAGGCCCGACGGTGCGGATCGCGCTCAACGACAATCTGCTTAACCGGTCGAACATGCACGGAATCAAGGCGGTGATGGGTCACGAAATGGGCCATTACAAATTGAACCACATCCAGAAGCTGCTCGCATATCTGACGCTGATGACCTTGGTCGCCTTTGGCTCTGTCGCCTGGGCCGCGCCGCGCCTGATCGCCCGCTACGGCGAGCGCTGGGGCGTCAAGGATCTGGCCGACCCGGCTTCGGCGCCGGTCCTGTTCGGGTTGATCGCCTTGCTCAGCCTGCCCGGCGGAATCCTGTTCAACAGCGTCATTCGGCACCATGAAAGTGAAGCCGATGCCTTCGGGCTGGAGGCTGCGCGCGAACCGGACGGCTTTGCGATGACCGCAATGCAGTTGAGCGAATATCGCAAGATCGAGCCGGCTGCGTGGGAGGAATTGCTGTTCTACGACCATCCGTCGGGCCGCACGCGCGTGACGATGGCGATGAACTGGAAAGCCAGGCATCTGGCCGAGCTTCCCGCCGACCAGCAGGGCATGATGGTGATGACGTCCGACGTTCCTGCCGAAACACCGGCCGCGAAATAATCAGGCGGCGTCGGGATTGGCGATCATCTGGGGTCGGCTGCGCGTCCACAAGGCGAGCACCATCCCGCCGATCGCCAGCCCCGCGCCGGCCGCAGCCAGCGGCGTCCAGTGAAACCCTTCGAACCCCGTCGACAGTGCCATCGCGATGATCGGCACGATCGCGCTCGAATAAGCCGCCTTGCCGGGGCCCAGCTTGCGCACGACGGGATAATATAAAGAGAAGCAGAGCACCGATGCGGCCAGCGCGAGGTAAGCGACGCCAAGCCAATAGCCGGGACGCGGATCGAACACCGGCGCGCCGGTCATCACCAGAGCGATGACGACGTCGAGCGCGGCGCCGATCGCCAT
>JBDTMR010000082.1:0-7537 GCA_039934175.1 Sphingomicrobium sp. | reverse complement strand
GCGGAAAGGCCGCCGTCGACGACAATGGCCTGGCCATTGACGTAGGATGATTCATCCGAGGCGAGAAAAAGAGCGGCGTTGGCGATCTCGATTGGCTGGCCGCCACGCTTGAGCGGATTGAGGTGACCGATCTTGTCTTCCTGGCCCTTGGCACGGGCGCGGTCGAAGATGAATTCGGTCATTCCGGTCTCGATCAGGCCGGGACAGATGGCGTTCACCCGGATGTTCGCGCCGACCATCTGGGTGGCGGCGACCTTGACCAGGTTGATCACCCCGGCCTTCGATGCCGAATAGGCCGGTCCGCCCGCTCCGGCGCGAATGCCGGCGACGCTGGCGGTCGCGATGATCGACCCGCCGCCGCGCGCCTTCATCGCTGGCGTGGCGTATTTCACGGCGAGGAAGGGCCCGATCAGGTTGATCCGCAGGATTTCGGCCCAGGCTGCGGCGTCCTGATCGAAAATGCCGTCGAAGCCGCCGGAAACTCCAGCGTTGGCGAAGAAGATGTCGAGCCCGCCATGGTCGGCAACCACGTTTTCGACCAAGGTCGCAACCGCCGTTTCGTCGCCAGCATCGCAGTCGACATCGGCGCCCCTGAGGTCGGCACCGACCACCGTCGCACCCTCGCGTCGGAACAGGTCGACGGATGCCTTGCCGATGCCCGATCCGGCGCCGGTGACGATCGCGACTTTTCCCGAAAGGCGGCCCATTAGAGGCCGACCCCGATCGTGCTTCCGCCATCGACGACCATCGCCTGTCCGGTCATGAACGTCGACGCGTCGGACGCCAGATAGACCGCGGCCCCGGCGATTTCGCGCGGCTCGCCAATGCGGCGCAACGGCGTGCCTTTGGTTACCAGCTTCAACGTATCGGGATTCTCCCACAGCGCCTTGGCGAAATCGGTCTTGATGAGGCCCGGTGCAATGCAATTGACGCGAACGCCCTTCGGGCCGAATTCGGCCGCCAGATTGCGCGCCAGCTGGAAATCCGCGGCCTTCGAAATATTATAGGCGCCGATGACCGTCGAACTGGTCAGGCCGCCGACCGACGAGACGATGATGATCGAGCCGGCTTTGCGATCGACCATTTCGGGCGCGACCATTGCAATCAGCCAGTGGTTGGCGATGACGTTATTTTCCAGGATCTTGCGGAACTGGTCGTCCTCAATCCCCGCCATCGGCCCGTAATAAGGGTTAGACGCCGCATTGCAGACGAGCACGTCGATGCGGCCCAACTGACGACGCGTTTCGTCGACGAGATGCTGCAGCGCTTCCTTCGAGGAAATACTGGCCGCGACCGCGATCGCAGTGCCGTCGCCGTGCGCGGCATTGATCTGCGCCGCGACCTCATCACAGCCATCCTGCTTGCGGCTGGAAATGACGACCTTGGCGCCTTGCTCCGCCATCGCTTCGGCAATCGCCTTGCCGATCCCGCGTGACGATCCGGTGATGATCGCCACCTTGCCGGTGAGGTCGAACAATCCGCTCATGCGGGAAGCTCGGCATGCTTGGCGAATTCGATCATCGCGATCGACCGATTGTGGACCTCGTCCGGCCCGTCGGCGAGTCGAAGCGTGCGGATTCCCGCCCAACTGTGCGCGAGCTGCGTGTCCTGCGACACGCCGGCACCGCCGAACGCCTGGATCGCATCGTCGATCACCTTCAGCGCCATGTTCGGCGCCTTGACCTTGATCATCGCGATTTCGGCCTTGGCTGCCTTGTTGCCGACCTTGTCCATCATGTCCGCAGCCTTCAGGCAGAGCAGGCGCGTCGAGTCGATCTCGATCCGGGCTTCGGCGACGCGCTGTTCCCAGATGCTATGTTCGCTCAGGCGCTTGCCAAAGGCGACACGCGACTGGAGCCGCTTGACCATCAGGTCGAGCGCTTCTTCCGCCGCACCGATCGTGCGCATGCAATGGTGGATCCGGCCCGGGCCTAGACGACCCTGCGCGATTTCAAAGCCGCGCCCTTCGCCGAGCAGCAGGTTGGATGCCGGAATCCGGACGTCCTTCAGGCTGATTTCCATGTGGCCATGCGGGGCGTCATCGAACCCGTATACGGTCAGCGCGCGGTGGATCGTAATGCCGTTGGCGTCCATCGGGACGAGTACCATCGATTGCTGCTGGTGCTTGCGCGCTTCGGCGTCGGTCTTGCCCATCAGGATCGCCACCTTGCAGCGCGGATCGCCGGCCCCCGACGACCACCATTTGCGGCCGTTGACGACATAATCGTCGCCGTCGCGATCAATCCGGCATTCGATGTTGGTGGCATCGGACGAGGCTACACCCGGTTCGGTCATCAGGAAGGCGGAGCGGATTTCGCCGCGCATCAGCGGGGCCAGCCATTCGTCCTTTTGTGCGCGGGTGCCATAGCGATGCAGCACTTCCATGTTGCCGGTATCGGGCGCCGAACAATTGAACACTTCGCTCGACCACAGGAAGCGGCCCATTTCCTCGGCGCAAATCGCATATTCCAGGTTGGTAAGCTGCTCGCCCTCGAAGGGGAATGTCTCGTCGACATGCTGGAGCGCGCCGCCCGGCGGCATGAACAGGTTCCACAGGCCGGCTGCCTTCGCCTTGGGCTTCAACCCCTCGATCAGCTCGAGCGGCTGCCAGCGATCACCCTCGTCGATCTGCCTCTTATAGTCGGCGACTCGGGGCCGCACGTTTTTCTCGATGAAGTCGCGCACGCGGTCGCGGAAAAAAGCCTGCCGTTCCGTAAGGTCAAAATCCACGAACCGCTCCCTCTCGAATATCTCAAATCCGTCCTGCTTCGAAACGGGCTAGGACGGATGGCGGGCCAAGGGCAAGGGCAGGCTCGGCGGAACGGGTTCAGATTGCGCCCGTTGACCCTGCCATGCGCTTCCTTGCCTCCGCCTCCGCCGCTCTTGTCCTGTCAGCCTGCCAGGTCAACGAGACATCCGATAATTCATCAATCATGCCCGACGGAAATGTTGCATCGAAGCCGGCCCGGCAAGCGCCGCCCAACCCGATCGACGTTCCGCCGCAAGCGCCGGTCGATCCCAACCAGCCGCCACCGATACACCTCAATCCAGACGCGACGCCGATTCCCGCCGAGACGAGCGCGCTCGGCGCCGCAAGAAGGGTGCTTGAATATTGCGATGCCGTGGCGACGAAACGCTACCCTGACGCATACCGGCTTTGGTCCGATGAAGGCCGGGCGAGCGGCATGACGCTGAAGCTATTTGCCGACAGCTTCGCCAAATATCGCGCTTACGATTGTAGCATCGGCACCCCCGCCGAAACCGAAGGGGCGGCCGGATCGATCTACGTCGAAATTCCGCTGACAGTCACCGGCGCACTGACGAGGGGCGGCGGTTTCCGGCTTGAAGGGCCGGTGACGATGCGCCGAATCAATGATGTCGAAGGTTCGACCGCAGAGCAGCGTCGCTGGCATATCGCGTCGAGCGGGCTCAAGCCGCGCCCCTAGGGAAAGCTGGCGATTTCAAGCGGGCATTGACGCTTTCCTTCGAGGGGCCAAGACTTAGCGCCAGAGGAGAAGATTCGATGAGCGATCCGGACGCCTTCCGCGCCGACACGCGGGCGTGGTTAGAAACCAATTGTCCGCCCGAAATGCGCACCCCGATGAAGGGCGAAAAGGACGTTTGCTGGGGCGGGCGGAATTTCGAATTTCAATCGGAAGCGCAGAAGAAATGGCTCGGCGCGATGGCGGCTCGTGGCTGGACGGTGCCCGATTGGCCAAGCGCTTATGGCGGAGGCGGACTGTCGGCGGCGGAAACCAAGATTCTCAAGGAAGAAATGGCGGCGATCGGGGCGCGATCGCCGCTCACCAGCTTCGGCATTTCGATGCTCGGCCCGGCGCTGCTGAAATATGGCACCGAGGAGCAAAAGAAGCACTTCCTTACCCAGATCGCGCGCGGCGAAATCCGCTGGTGCCAGGGCTATTCCGAGCCCGGCGCAGGCAGCGATCTGGCGGGGCTTCAGACCAAGTGCGAGGATAAGGGTGATCACTGGCTGGTCAACGGCCAGAAGGTCTGGACCTCTTACGCCGACCAGTGCGACTGGATTTTCTGCCTCGTCCGCACGTCCACCGAGTCCAAGCATGGCGGAATCAGCTTCCTGCTGTTCGACATGGCAAGCCCCGGTGTCTCGACCAAACCGATCCTGCTGACCAGCGGTTACTCGCCGTTCTGCGAGACCTTCTTCGACGATGTTAAGGTGCCAAAGGATCAGGTCGTCGGCGAGGTCAACAAGGGCTGGGACGTCGCCAAATATCTGCTCGGCCACGAGCGCGAGATGATCAGCGGAATGGGGCTTGGCGGGAGCGGCGATGCGCTGGGCAAGGCCGTCGGCGGGGTCGAGGATGCCTTGCTTCGCGCCGAGATTGCCGACTTCGATGTCGACTCGTTGGCGTTTGCGGCGATGAGCGAGCGGTTCATCGATCAACTCAAGGCGGGCGACGCCCATCCTGCCTTTCCATCGGTCATGAAATATGCCGGGACCGAGCTCAACAAAAGGCGCTACGAATTGATGATGGCTGCCGGCGGAAGCAATGCGCTGGAATGGGAAAGCGAGGCATCGCGCGGGGGCAAATTGGCGCGCGAATGGCTGCGCACCAAGGCCAATTCGATCGAGGGCGGGACGAGCGAAATCCAGCTCGGCATCGTTGCCAAGCATATTCTCCGACTGCCGGGAGCCTGATTCCATGATGACGCTCAACGATGACCAGCGGATGCTGGCCGACACCGTCGCGCCGTTCATGGCCGACGAAGGCGCGATTGCAAAACAGTTGCGCCACTGGCGCGACACGGGTTGCAAGGACGGCTTCGGGCATGGCCTGTGGAAACAATTGGCCGAACTGGGCCTGACCGGAATTCTCATTCCCGAAGCGCATGGCGGCGCTGGCCTCGGCCAGGTCGAGGCGAATGTTGTGCTGGAGGAGATCGGCAAGAACCTCACCCCCTCTCCCTTCCTGACGACCGCCGTTGCGGCGGTACGGGCGTTGCAAGACACTGCCCAGGCCGAACGTTGGTTTCCGGGCATTGCCGCGGGCGTAACCGTGGCGGCGCTGGCGATCGACGAAGGCAAGCGACACGATCCGACCGGCACGGCATTGGCCGCGACGCGTCAGGGCAACGGCTTCTCCCTGAGCGGAACCAAGCAATTTGTCGTCCACGGCGGAAGCGCCGACGTCATCCTGGTCGCGGCGCGAACCGCCGGGTCGGCCGGCGAGAAAGACGGAATCACCCTGTTTGCGGTCCCCAAGGACGCGTCGGGCCTGACCATCGACAATCAGACGCTGACCGACGCCAGCAAAGCGGCGCGCCTGACGTTGGACAATGTGTCGCTCGATGCCGACGCAGTGGTCGGCGAGGTCGATGGCGGCTGGTCGCCGCTTTCCCGAGCCCTCGACGCGGGACGCACTGGGGCGGCATCGGAATTGACCGGGGTCGCCGCCGGTGCCGCCGAAATGACCTTCGATTATCTTCGCCAGCGCAAGCAGTTCGGCAAGTTGATCGGCGAATTCCAGGTGCTCCAGCACCGCGCCGCGCATCTCTATGGCGAAATCGAGATCTCGCGCGCCGCTGCCCTAAAGGCAGCGCAATTGCTGGACGGAGGCGATGACAAGGCCACGCTGATGGTTGCAGTGGCGAAAGCAAAAGCCGCCAAGGTTGCGCGCCTGAGCGTCCAGGAAGGCGTCCAGATGCACGGAGGGATCGGGATGACCGACGAGCATGACATCGGTTTCTATATGAAGCGGCAGGCGGTGCTCGACGAACTGTTCGGCGGACAGCGCTTCCATGCCGCCGAAGTTGCAGCGCTCAGCGGTTACTAGGGCCGGTCGAGCAGAAAATTGATCCGCGCAGTGGCGACCGGCCGTTCGCGGTCGGTCTGCCACGCGATGACGTCGACATTGGCAATCCGGTTGCCCAACCGCTCGATGATCGCTTCCGCATGAGTGTCGCCGCGCGACTCGCCTGCGCCGCGAAGGTAATCGACCGTCACCGTGACCGGCTTCATCACGACGGTGTCGTCGCCAATCGCGTCGGACAAGGTGGTGAATGCGGCGAATTCGAGCAGGCCGGCAATGGCGCCGCCGTGCAGATAGCCAGGCCGACCGACGACATCCTCGTGAAAAGGCATTGCGAAGCGCGGCGCATCGCCGATCGTCCGGTCGACGGTGAGGCCGAGCAATGTTCCGTAAGGGGGCATAATGGTCACCGCGCACCCCTAGCGCGGCAAATCGTCGGGGTCAGCCCCTCGACTTGTAACTGGCGACGCAGCCCAGGATGAAACTGGTCAGCAGCGCGAGCTGGACCTTTCCGCCTGGATCCGACCAGCCGAAATAGCTCGAACCGAAGCCGACCAGTGCGACGAACATCGCAATTGCAAGACCTGCTGCCATCGTCCCCACCCTCAATCAGACATTTAAAAGTGCGCGATTTTCCGCGCGCTGGACAACGGTCTGCCCAAGGTTGGTAAACAAGAGGTAAAACTTGCCCGATTGGAGTGGAGGCGTCATAGCGCCGCGCAAGCACCAACGCAGGATCAGCGCACCATGAAAGCTCGCGTCTTCGTCACCCTCAAACCCGGTGTCCTCGACCCGCAGGGCAAGGCAATTCATCACGCGTTGGAAGGGCTCGGCTTCGAGGGCGTCAACGATGTCCGTGCCGGGAAATTGTTCGAGCTCGAAGTATCGGACACGACCAGCGACGCGCAGATCGAAGATATGTGCCGCCAACTGCTCGCCAATACGGTGATCGAGAACTTCAAGATCGAGCGGCTGGCGGCCTGACATGAAAAGCGTCGTCCTCGTCTTTCCCGGATCGAATTGCGACCGCGATCTTGCCGTCGCCATCCGCGACGTGACCGGCAGCGCCCCGGCGATGGTCTGGCATCGTGACACCGAACTTCCAGACGGCATCGACTTCATCGCGGTGCCGGGCGGATTTTCCTACGGCGATTACCTGCGCTCGGGGGCGATGGCGGCGCGATCGCCGATCATGCGCGCAGTCGCCGACGCGGCTGGGCGCGGGATGCCGGTCTTGGGTATCTGCAATGGTTTCCAAGTGCTGACCGAGGCTGGATTGCTGCCCGGCGCGCTGATGCGCAACGCAGGTCTGCACTTCGTTTGCAGGACGGTCGGACTGAAAGTGGAGAACAGCCAGTCGATTTTCACCGCGAGTTATCAGGTGGGCGAAGAAATCGTGGTTCCGGTGGCGCACCATGACGGCAATTTCCAGGCCGATGCGGACACGCTCGACCGGATCGAAGGCGATGGAAGGGTCGCATTTCGCTATACCGGGACCGTCAATGGTTCGGCGCGCGACATTGCGGGAATCATCAATTCGAACGGCAACGTGCTGGGCATGATGCCGCACCCCGAACGGGTGATTGAGGCCGCTCATGGCGGCACCGATGGCAGACGATTGTTCGAAGGCTTGCTCGAAGCGGTCGCCTGATCGCATAACGCCTCAGCGCGCGCCCGTAGCTCAACTGGATAGAGCAGCCGACTTCTACTCGGCTGGTTGAGGGTTCGAATCCTTCCGGGCGCGCCAA
>JBDTMR010000081.1:0-7566 GCA_039934175.1 Sphingomicrobium sp. | reverse complement strand
CCAGTGTCGGTGCACCAAGTTGGGCCGGTCGCGAGTTTTCCGGATGGACCCGCATTGCCTCTTCTGCGCGCTTGATACCGAGACGGGCGTACCGCTCCGCTTCCTCTGGCCGCCCAAGTGCAAGGAGGACCGAATCGAGCAAAAGCGGCGACTGCCAATCGTCTGGCTGCACTTCTACCGCACGCTCGAACATTGGCACCGAACGCTCTAGATCGCCTTGGGTCACGCAATAGCGGGCGAACAACAGATTGGCGTCGAAGTTGTTGGGGTCGACCGCGAGGGCGCGCATGAAAGCGTCGACGGCCTCGGAATGCTGTCCGTCGTTACCCAGCGCGACACCTCGTGCCGCATGAGCCTCGGCCAGGCTGGGGTCGAGCGACAATGCCTTGTCGGCAATGGCGATGATCTTTTCGGTCGGAATTTCCGCGCGGTACCAATTTTCCAGGCGCGCATCGCAAATCGCGATTCCCGCATAGGCCTTGGCATATTTGGGATCGATCTCGGTCGCCTTGGCAAACATCTGGCGCGATAAAGACAGCAGGACGCGCGTCGAATTGTGGAAGAATTGCCGGCCTTTGAGATAATAAGTGTAGGCTTCGACGTTTGCGGTCGGGACCTGGCCGATCGCCTTCTTCTCCTTCGGCAGAAGCTTGATCTTGAGTTGATCGACGATGGTTTGCGTAATCTCGTCCTGGATCGCGAAAATGTCGGTGAGGTCGCGGTCGAAGCGATCTGCCCAGACGTGGCCGCCGGTCTTTCCGTCGATCAGCTGCCCGGTCACCCGGACGCGCTCTCCGGCCTTGCGAACGCTGCCTTCGAGGACGAACTTCACGCCAAGCTCGGCCGCGACTTCGGGAATCTGCACTGACCTGCCCTTGTACGTGAAACTGGTGTTGCGGCCGATGACGAACAGTCGACTGACCTTGGACAAGTCGGTGATGATATCTTCGGTGATTCCGTCGCTAAAATATTCCTGTTCGGGATCGCCCGACATGTTGTTGAACGGGAGGACCGCAATCGACGGCTTGTCCGCGTCGGCCAGTTCGCGGTCGCAATCGGCTTCGGTCGATTCCGGGGCGGCGTTCCCCAGCACGACGTTGAAGGCGCGCACCGGAAATTCGATATTCTTTAGATCCCGGTCGCCGAGGTCTTCGAATACGAGGTCGAGCTTGTTGCCGACATTTTCCCGAACCGAGCTGGAGACCGCGATCCCGCCGGGCGCCGCGACGCCTTCCAGTCGCGCTGCAACATTCACCCCGTCGCCGAAGATGTCGTCATCGTCGACGATGACATCGCCAAGGTTCACCCCGATCCGGAATTCGATCCGTCGATCTTCGGGAATTGTCGCATTGCGGCCGCGCATCTGGCGCTGGACATAGGTTGCGCATTCGACGGCGCTGACGACGCTTGCAAATTCCACGAGCATTCCGTCGCCCGTCAGCTTGACGATTCGCCCCTGGTGCTGGGCAATCGCCGGGTCGATCAGTTCGGCACGATGCTGCTTGAGCGAGGTCAGCGTCGCGACCTCGTTCATGCCCATCAGGCGGCTGTAACCAACGACATCGGTGGCCATGATCGCGGAAAGTCGACGCTCCAACCCTGCGAGTCTCCCATAGAGAAGCGCTTACCTAGCATATTAACGCAATTAACTATGGGCCAAATTTCGCGATTTTTGCTGCAACTGCGTTTTTGCACTTGCGAAAAGCGATGGTGCGTTGCAATATGAAACTGCCTTAACAGGCATCCTCTCCCAACTCACAAGGCCGGGCGGCAACGCCCGGCCCTTTTTTCATCCGCGATCGATGCCCATAATGAACCCGGGCGGCGATCTGCCGTTCGTCCCGCAATGGCAATGCGGCGGGGCCGATCCAACGGCAAGAGGACGAAGTTTGATGGCGGATGTCGATACGATGACACGGCTACAGGTTGCGAACCTGGCACCGGCAGACAGCGGACGCGGGATTGCGCGGCTGCCGCTCGGCCTGATGAAGGAACTCGGCCTGGCCGAAGGCGACGTCATCGAGATTATCGGCAAACGATCCACCGGCGCCATCGCCGTTCGTCCCTACGAAGATGACGACGGGCTGGAGATCATCCGCCTAGACGGGCTTCAGCGCGCGAATGCCGGGGTCGGATCGGGCGATTTCGTCGAAGTCCGCAAGGCCGCCTCGAAAGTCGCGACCCGGATCGTGTTCGCGCCGGCGCAGGACAATGTCCGGCTTCAGGGATCGTCCGAAGCGCTCAAGCGAAGCTTTGCCGAGCGCCCGCTGACCGAGGGCGATACCGTCGCGACCAGCGGACATCAGCGGGTCAACACCGACATGCCCGAACATATCCGCCAATTGGTCAACGCGCCCGCCTTCGCGCTCCAGGAAGTGCGCATGGTGATCGCATCGACGACGCCGCGCGGGATCGTCCATATCGGTCCCGACACAGTGGTCGAACTGCTCCCCGAATTTCGCGAAAAGGTCGCCGGAGAACGCCGCGCCGATGTCACTTACGACGATCTGGGCGGGATGGCGTCGACCATCGATGCCTTGCGCGAGATGGTCGAACTTCCGCTTCGCCACCCTGAACTGTTCCAGCGCCTGGGCGTCGATCCGCCCAAGGGCGTCTTGCTGCACGGCCCGCCCGGCACCGGCAAGACCCGGCTTGCCAAGGCCGTCGCCAACGAGAGCGAGGCCAATTTCTTCCATATCGCCGGCCCCGAAATCATGGGTTCGGCCTACGGGGAGAGCGAAAAGAAACTTCGCGAGATTTTCGAGGAGGCCGCCAAGGCCGCCCCGTCGATCATCTTCATCGACGAGATCGATTCGATCGCGCCAAAACGCGACCGGGTGACCGGCGAGGCGGAAAAGCGGCTTGTTGCCCAACTGCTGACGCTCATGGACGGGCTCGAGCCGCGCCAGAATCTGGTCGTGATCGCCGCCACCAACCGCCCCGAAGCGATCGACGAGGCGCTGCGCCGTCCCGGTCGCTTCGACCGCGAGATAGTCGTCGGCGTTCCCGACGAGAAGGGTCGCCGCGAGATCCTCGGCATTCATACCCGCGGCATGCCGCTGGCCGATGGCGTCGACCTCGATGAACTGGCGCGGCGCACCTATGGCTTCGTCGGCGCCGATCTCGCCGCGCTGGTCCGCGAGGCCGCGCTGGAGGCGGTCCGCCGGATCATGCCCAAGCTCGACCTGAGCAAGGACAGCATCCCGACCGAAATCCTCGACGCTCTGTCCGTCGAGCAATTCGACATCGATAATGCCCTCAAGCGCGTCCAACCGTCGGCGATGCGCGAAGTGATGGTGCAGGCGCCCAACATCGGCTGGGACGATATCGGCGGACTCGACGAGTCGCGCGACAAATTGCGCGAAGGCGTCGAGTTGCCGCTGAAGCACCCCGAAGCGTTCAAGCGCCTCGGCATCCGTCCGGCCAAGGGCTTTCTGCTTTACGGCCCGCCGGGTACTGGCAAGACTTTGCTTGCCAAGGCCACCGCCAAGGAGAGCGAGGCAAATTTCATCGCTACCAAGTCCAGTGACCTGCTCAGCAAATGGTATGGCGAAAGCGAGCAGCAGATTGCCCGCCTGTTCGCCCGTGCGCGCCAGGTTGCACCAACGATCATCTTCATTGACGAACTCGACAGCCTGGTCCCGGCGCGCGGTGGCGGGATGGGTGAGCCGCAGGTCACCGAGCGGGTGGTCAACACCATCCTTGCCGAGATGGACGGCCTCGAGGAACTCAACAACGTCGTCCTGATCGGTGCGACCAACCGACCCAACCTGATCGACCCGGCGCTGCTTCGACCCGGCCGGTTCGATGAACTGGTCTATGTCGGTCCGCCCGATACGGCGGGTCGCCGGCGGATCCTTGCGATCCACACCAAGAACATGCCGTTGGCCAAGGATGTCGACCTGGAAGACTTGGCCCGTCGGACCGAGAATTTCACCGGTGCCGACCTGGAGGATCTGGTTCGCCGTGCGGGCCTGACTGCGCTGCGCCGCGACCTGGAGAAGGGCGAAGTCGGCAAAGCCGATTTCGAGGCCGCTCTCTTGGAGACTCGGGCTTCGGTGACCGAGGAAATGCTGACCGATTACCAGAAGATTCGCGAGACCTTAAAGTCCGATGCGGTTCGTCCGGTCGGCGGAATCGGGTTTGTCTTGCCGGGCATGCTTCGTCCCAAGGGAACCAGCGAAGGCGGCAAAAGCTAAGGCAGCCGCCGCCAAGCCCAGAGGGCAAGGCCGAGGAGCCCGGCCATGGAGAGTATGGCGGGAAGCGCAGGGTCGAGCTTGTAGAGCAACATGGTCGCGGTCGGCGCGGCGATGTAGCTGATACCGTTGGCAGCAGTGATGACCCCGGCGATCCCGCCCTGTTCGCCAAGCGAAACGGCGAGGCTGGCACCGCCGGTAAAGCCCGGTCGAGTGAAGCCGAAGCCCAGGCTTGCGATCGCGAAGCCAAGGACCAGCCCATAGAGGTTGAACGCCAGGATCAGGACGCCGAACCCCAATGCCGCGATCAGCGCGCCGACGGCGACGAGCGCCCGTGGTCCCAAACCCAGCCGCGGAATCAATCCCCATTGTGCCGCCAGGGTCGCGCCGGCCCCCGCCATCAGGACGATCGCGATCGGGCCTTCCGATCCGAGCGGGACGAGGCCAAGGCGGTCGATAATGAAAAAGCCGAGGAAGGTCAGCACCGATGCCTGCGCATGACCCGCGGCGACTCCCGCGACGATCCAGCGACGAATGCGCGGATCGGTCCAGCGCATTCGGGCGCCATCGCGCGGCGACGTTGCGGCGACGACGCTTGCGCCCGTGGTCGAGGTTGCAAGCGAAGGATAGCTCATCGCCGCGCCGTGCCCGGCACGCGGGCCATGGCGCGGCTTCTTGTCGTCGGGCAACCAGCGCCAGATTGCGACGAAGACGACAAGACCGATCAGGGCGAAGCCGAAGAACGGTCCAGGCAATCCGACCAAGGGCAGAACGAACAGCGGGGCCAGCGCTGGCCCGACCACCGTTCCGAGTCCGAAGCTGGACGCGAGCGAGGACAGAGCCGTGACACGCGAGTTGCGACGGGTTTTCGAGGCGAGATAGGCCTGGGTGGCGCTGGGCGTTGCCGAGCCAAGGCCGCCGTAAATGGCGCGCGCAAAGCCGAACAGAATGAATGCTGCGCCGCCGCCGACCCAGCCGGTCAGGCCGGCGTAAAGCGCCAAGCCGCACAATGACGTGGAAATGACGAACCCGCCGACTCCAAGCAGGGTCAGTGCCTTGCGACCATGTCGATCGCTGGCCTGCGCCCATAGCGGTGCCAAGCCGACCCAAAGGACGGCCGATACGGTATAGGCAATCGCCACGATGACATCGGGGATGTCCATCGCCCGACCGATCGCCGGCATCACCGACTGGACCGCCGTATTGCCCGATGCCGCGACCAGCATCGCAGCATAAAGCAAGGCGAAGTCTCGATTGCGCATGGCGGTGCCGCCAACGCCGCTTCTGTGCCCGGAAAGGATCATCGTCCTGACTTAGCCCTGTCGCAAACTGGCGCAAGCGGGTAACCGATCACTGGACATTCGCCTGCGGCTTTGCCAACGCGAGCATCCGAATTTTCGCCACCGGAGCATTCATGTCGACCCCCCACGCCCGCACGCTCAAAGGCCCGCGCCGTTTCGTCAGCAGGGTCGCGCACCGGGTCAACAGCCCCAAGTGGCAGTTCCTTCGCGGATTCCTGAAGAATCCCGTCATGGTCGGATCGGTGATCCCGTCGAGCAAGGTGCTGATCGACAAGATGCTCGGTCCGGTCAAATGGGACGAAACCAAGCTGTTCGTCGAATATGGTCCCGGCGTGGGTACCTTCACCAAGCCGGTGCTCGATCGACTGGGCAAGAACGGTACGCTGCTCGCGATCGACACCAATCCGGATTTCGTCGACTATCTGCGCAAGCAATTTCCTGACCCGCGGCTGATCGTCGTGCTCGGCTCTGCTGCCGATGTCGAGCAGATCGTTAAGGATAATGGCTTCGACCATGCCGACTTCGTTCTCTCCGGATTGCCCTTTTCGACTCTTCCTCCAGGTGTCGGCGATGCGATTGGATCGGCGACGGCCCGAGTCACGCGCGCCGGCGGCGCGTTCCTTGTCTACCAGTTCAGTCCCAAGGTGCGCGACTTCATCGCGCCTTATTTCGAGCGGCTTGAGCGCGGCTTCGAATGGATCAATGTTCCGCCGGCGACCCTGTTCTGGGCATGGCGCGAACCGGCTGCGGCCTAAAGCCCTTCCAGTCCGAAATTAACGCGCCGCGTGACGGTGTAATCCATCGTCGTGACCAGAAAGTGGGCCGCTGCCCATTTTGCCTTCCGCCATAAGGTCGCACGGCTGCGATGAAAGGCCGGCGTGATCTCGAGCGAATCGGCGACTTCGCCATCGACATAGGAATGCATCGCGGCTGCGAATCCGGGATCGTCGACCCTCAGCATCATCTCCAAATTGAGATAGAGGCTTCGAAAGTCGAAATTCGATGAACCGAGATGGACGATATCGTCGGTGATGTAGAGCTTCGTGTGGAGCTTCGAGGGCTGGTATTCGTAAATCTTGACGCGGCGCTTGAGCAATCGGCCATAAGTGAAGCGTGCAGCGGCGATGGTGGCGGTGTTGTCGGACTTTGCGGCGGTAACGACTCGGGCCACGCCGCCCCTGCCCACCACCGATCCGATTCGTCGAAGCATCGCGTTCGATGGCGCGAAATAAGCTGCGATGATATCAAGCCGACTGGCGTTGCCGATGTCGCTGACAATCTGGGCAGGCCAGGGATTGTGGCGGCGCATCGGGCCGCTGAAGCGCCAGCTGACCTTGCCCTTGCCGCGACTGTGGCTGGTGATGATCCGGCGAAGGTCGCGGATCCTGGGTTTGCGGCGCCGTGTCCAGCCCTCGATCGCATCGAAATATTTGGCAAGATCGACGATTGCCGGCCCGTCCACCGAGAGCCACAAATCGCGCCAGCGATCTTCGTCGTCATCGACCAGATATTGCAAATTGATGTTCGCGCCGCCGACCAATGCTCGCTTGCTATCCGCAATCGCCATTTTCTGATGATTGCGGATCAGGTAGCGGCGCCCGTAGCTGGAGTGGAAGATGCAAAAGTGGCCGCCGGCCTCCTTGAGTTCGTCGAGGAAGCCGGGCTCGGTCGAACCGCAGCCGAACCCATCGACGAGCAAATTCACCGCAACGCCGCGCTTGGCCGCCCGGACGAGTGCATTACGCACGGCTTCGCCAGCGACGTCGCCACTGAACATGTAGTAGAGGAGGCGAAGGTCGACCTGCGCCTCATCAATCAAGCGAACGAGCGCTTCGAGCCGCTCTCGCCCTCCGGCGAGAAGCTGCAACAGGTTGCCCTCGACCTCGGCCCGAATGATTGCTGTTTTGCCTGCCCTGTCCGCCATCACCGACATGTGGCGGGGGCATGGCAGTGACGCAAGGGTCGGTGAGGCCGTTTCCATTGACTTATCGACCGCCGCTGCCTATCTGGCTCGCCTTCCTTACAAGCATTGCGAAGGGTGCAGCGACCGATGGCTCGCGTGACAGTAG
>JBDTMR010000080.1:0-7576 GCA_039934175.1 Sphingomicrobium sp. | reverse complement strand
GCGCCGCGGCTCGAAGTCGAGAAGGTACATGTCAGGAGCTCGTCCAAACTCGATCCAGCCTTCATGGCTGTCGGGATTCCGGATGGACGGAAGTCGTGCATAGTAAGCCGAACTCATCCAGCCATCGCCATGGAAATGCGGGACGTGATGCCCGCCCCCGCCCTGCAGCCGAACCGACCAGCTTCCGCGTATGTCGAGTTTCTTGGATTTGCGCCTAAGAAACGGATGGTCGTGATCCTCTGGTAATTTCGACACCGCCTTTTGCGCCGCTGCCAAAACCGCCAAACGGAACTGCTGGATCGTCGGATCGAGGCGCGCAAAAAGGTCGCCGCTGGTCTGGGTGCCGCGGCGAAGCGACTGGTCCCCCGGTTCGGATTGCGTCGTGTGGAGAGGGTCCAACGAGGCGGCGACAGATGTGGAAAAGACCTTGGCGTTGGTCGACCCATCGACGGGATTGACGTCGATTGTCATCACGAGACGGTCATAATCGCAAAGCCACTGTTCGCGTGGATCGGCGAGCATTCGCCACGCGAGACCGAGCAGCGACCAACCCGTCTGCTCGGTCGACTGAACCGCATTGTAAGCCAGGCAATGTTCGACACATTCACGGGCCCGGTGCGCGCGAAGCGCCAATTGCGCGCGGGCGATCAAGCCCATCTCATCATCTCGAAGCCCGACCGGCAACCGATCCATCGCGTCCAGCGACGCCGCCGCATCGCCGACGATACCTTCGGCGAATAACGTGCTTCGCAAAATGAAAAGATCTTCGCCAACTGCCGATAATGCTTCGCGGCCAATCGCACCGGCCTCCCCAAATCGCTTGTTGACGACCAGCGCGCGTTGATATTCTTTCCAGTCTGCCGGGTCGTTCGTCTGTCGTGCCGCGCGATCATAATGATCGAACGCAGCCGCTCCGTCGCGAAATTCAAGCTCGAGGCGGGTCAGCGCCTTCCTCGCTTCGTCCTGTCGCGGCTCTGCTTCCAGCGCCCGCCGATAGCGGTCGGCGGCGGCATCGACCAATCCTGCTTCCAGCTCGGCGGCAGCCCAATTGGAGTCGAAGGCGGCGCCTTTCATTCCGAGCCGTTCGGCTTCCTTATAAGCCGCGCAAGCTTCCTCGAACTGGCAAGCCATTCGTAAGGTGACAGCTTGGTTGTAGCGCGTCAGTGCGCGGTTCGGATCGGCGGCAACCGCCCGCTCATAGGCTGCGATCGCCTCTGGCATGCGATCATCATGGGTCAGTGCAATGGCCCTGGCGTTGAGCAGCCTCGGATCGCCGGATTGCCGCGCCAGGCCTTCATCCGCTGCTTTGACCGCATCGTCAAACCGGCCCGCATTATCGGCAGCGATGGCACGATTGAGGTGGGCATCGATTGCTTGCGGCTGTTTGACGACAAGTCTCGACCAATGCTCATAGGCATCGGCATGTCTTCCAGCCCGTCCCAGCGTATCCGCGAGTGCGCCGAGAATCTCAGGTGGTTCATTTTCGACGAGCACGATACGCTTCAAGGCGTCGATGGCGGCGTCGGCGTGACCGCTGTTCTGGGCGACCAACGCAAAGAAACGTAGCGCTTCGCCATGATGGTCGATCGCCGCCCGAAGTGGGACGAGCAAAGACCATGCTTCGTCCATCCTTCCGGCTTGCGCCAGCGCCACTGCTTTTTGCAGTTGCTGTTGGATCTGGGCTGGATTCCACATCGACGAACTTCCCGGCCCTGGCCGCTGGGCTATTGGTTCAGGCGCTCGATCCGGAAGCCGACCTTGCCGTCGATGCTCCCCATAAAGCTGCCCAGCGCGGCGCGACGGATGCGGATTTTCGCGCCGGCTTTTGGCT
Source organism: Sphingomicrobium sp. (assembly GCA_039934175.1). Taxonomy (GTDB): domain Bacteria; phylum Pseudomonadota; class Alphaproteobacteria; order Sphingomonadales; family Sphingomonadaceae; genus Sphingomicrobium. The sequence continues at coordinate 5,745 of JBDTMR010000080.1, read as the reverse complement.
TGTCCATGTAGGCGCCGTCGGTCTGTGCCCAACGTGCGCCATCCTCGAGCACGAAAACATAGCCTCTGCTACCCGTGCCGACTGATTTCACGGTTGTCTCGATCGACTTCACGTCGTCGCCAAGATCGTCATTTTCGAACAGCTTGACCTTTGGCAGGTTGAAACCGAACAAGCCCTTCCGGGTCTCGCGCATGGTCTCCTTGTCGGCGACGTAAAGGTCTTTGGCTGCCTGCGCGGTGGCCAGCGCGCCAACCGCCCGGTCGTAGCAAGCGAGGCGCTGGGCATTGTCGGCGACGGCTCGGCAATCGGTGACATCGGTAAAAATCTTTGGGGCGGGTCCAGCCAATTGCTTGTCCTTGGCGACCGCGCCTGCGGTCAGCAGGCTGGCAGCGATGATGGTCACCAGTCCGACGGTCGATTTCCTGTTCATTGCCATTCCTCCCGAAACGCTTGGTCGAGCGCGACCATGCCGCGCCGATGCCAAGGCGTAAAGGCTTGATTCGGCGCCGCTCAGGCAGGCGTCAGGATCAATCCGCCATCGCCCTCGTCGACGTTGACCGTGCTGCCGTCCTTGACCGTCCCGGCCAGGATGGCGTCGGCCAGCGGATCCTGCAGATACTTCTGCACCGCGCGTTTCAAGGGGCGCGCGCCATAGACCGGGTCGTAACCGACGCGCCCGATCCACGCGCGAGCGGCATCGGTCAGGTTCAGCGTGATCTTGCGATCGGCAAGCAATTTTCCAAGCCGCGCAACCTGGATATCGACGATCGGCCCCATGTGGTTTGCCGACAGTCGGTGGAAAAGGATGATCTCGTCGAGGCGATTGAGGAATTCCGGTCGGAAATGACTGCGGACGACCTCCATCACTTCGTTTTCGACCTTATCCGCCGCTTCATTCTCACCCAGTTGCGCCAGATACTGGCTGCCCAGGTTCGAGGTCAGGATGATCAATGTATTGGAGAAATCGACGGTCCGGCCCTGGCCATCGGTCAATCGCCCGTCATCGAGGACCTGAAGCAGGATGTTGAACACATCGGCATGGGCCTTTTCGACCTCATCGAACAAGACAACTTGGTAGGGCCGCCGACGAACCGCCTCGGTCAGTACGCCGCCTTCCTCGTAGCCGACATAGCCGGGCGGTGCGCCGATCAGTCGCGCGACCGCATGCTTCTCCATAAACTCGGACATGTCGATGCGGACCATCGCGCTGTCATCGTCGAACAGGAAACCGGCGAGCGCCTTGGTCAGTTCGGTCTTGCCGACCCCGGTCGGGCCGAGGAAGAGAAATGAGCCGAGCGGACGATTAGGGTCCTGCAAGCCGGCGCGGGCACGGCGAACGGCGGCGCTGACCGCCTTGACCGCTTGCTCCTGCCCGATCACCCGCGCACCGATCGCCTGCTCCATGTTGAGGAGTTTCTCGCGCTCGCCCTCCATCATCCGTTCGACCGGAACCCCGGTCCAACGGCTGACGACGGCGGCAATATCCTGGTCAGTCACTTCCTCGCGAAGCATTGCGCCCTTCGAGGCATGGGCCGCCTGTTCCAGCTTTTTCTCGAGTTCGGGGATGCGGCCATATTGCAGCTCCCCCGCCTTGGCGAGGTCGCCGCCGCGCTGGGCCTGTTCCAGTTCGATCCGGGCGGCGTCGAGCTGTGCCTTCAACTCGGCTTCCGCGCTGATCTTTTCCTTTTCCGCCTGCCAACGCTGGGTCAGTTCGCTCGACTGCTGCTCGAGGTTGGCGAGCTCACCTTCCAGTTTGCCGAGCCGGTCCTTCGACGCGTCGTCGCTTTCTTTCTTCAGCGCTTCGCGCTCGATCTTGAGCTGGATGATCCGACGGTCGAGATTCTCGATCTCCTCTGGCTTGGATTCGACCTCCATCCGGATCCGGCTCGCCGCCTCGTCCATCAGGTCGATCGCCTTGTCCGGCAGGAATCGATCGGAGATGTAGCGGTTGCTGAGCGTCGCCGACGCAACGATGGCGCCATCGGTGATCCGCACGCCGTGGTGAAGCTCGTACTTCTCCTTCAGTCCGCGCAGGATGGAGATCGTGTCTTCGACCGTCGGCTCGCCGACGAACACCGGCTGAAATCGCCGTTCCAGCGCTGCGTCCTTTTCGACATGCTTGCGATATTCGTCGAGCGTGGTCGCACCGATGACGTGCAACTCACCGCGCGACAGCGCCGGTTTGAGCAGGTTGCCGGCATCCATCGATCCCTCGCTTTTGCCGGCGCCGACGATCATGTGCATTTCGTCGATGAACAGGATGATCGCGCCAGCCGACTGCTTGACCTCGTCGATCACGCCCTTGAGGCGCTCCTCGAACTCGCCGCGATATTTCGACCCTGCAATCAACGCTCCCATGTCGAGCGACAGCAATTTGCGGTCCTTGAGGCCGTCGGGAACGTCGCCATTGGCAATGCGCAGCGCCAGACCCTCGGCGATCGCCGTCTTGCCGACGCCCGGCTCGCCGATCAGCACCGGATTGTTCTTGGTCCGGCGGGCAAGCACCTGCACCGTCCGGCGGATTTCCTCGTCGCGCCCGATCACGGGGTCCAGCTTCCCGTCACGCGCGCGCTGGGTCAGGTCGACGGTATATTTCTTCAGCGCGTCATAACGGTCTTCGGACCCTTGCGTGTCCGCCGTCCGTCCGCCGCGCAATTTCTCGATTGCGGCATTGAGGTTCTGCGGGGTCAGTCCGGCGCTGGTCAGCGCGTCGCCTTCGGGCGTGCCCTTGGCCAAAGCAAAAGCCAGCAGGATGCGTTCGACGGTGACATAGCTGTCGTCCGCCTTGGTCGAAATTTCCTGTGCCTTGTCGAGCACGCGCAGCAGGTCGCCGTCGACGCCCGGCGCGCTGTTCGCGCCGCTTCCGGTCACGCTCGGCTGCTTTTCGACGAGCGCACTGACGGCGCGCCGCGCTGCCTTGGAATCGCCGCCCGCCGCGTCGATCAGCCCGGCGGCCATGCCTTGCTCGTCATCGAGCAACGCCTTGAGATAATGCGCGGGGGTGATCCGCTGATGATGTTCCCGCACCGCGATGGTCTGGGCCGCCTGCAGGAACCCGCGAGCGCGGTCGGTGAGTTTTTCAAAGTCCATAAAAGCCCCTCGTTCACCCGACCATGTGGTGTGTTAGCGCTCTAACACAAGGTCTAGTGCGTCGTTGTCGGTGCGACGCCCACGACTGCATCTGGTAGCGGCTCGACATAAGGCAGTGCACCCTCACGCAGAACCGCCGCGCAGCCATAGCCGCCAGCAGCACCCGCCGTTCCCCATTCGCGAACCTTGCGTGCGTCGATGTGGAAGCGAAGCCCCTTGTAGAAGCCAAGGCCAATGCCATTCCACGATCCTTTGGCAAGCTGGATCCGGCACAATTTTTCCATCAGCACTTCACGCGCCACCGGCCTCGTAGGCACCATGTCGATCGCGCCGCCGGTCAAGTGGGTCGAGGTCGCGGCGCCCTTCGCACAGACATTAAGCGACGGGTTGCGATAGGCCGAGACCGGTTCGACATCGCCAATCACCGGCTCGATGAAGGCGCCGATGTAGCGAAGCGCCTGCACGATATTGGGCCAATGCTCGCCCGGCGGCACCTCGAACGGCTGGTCGCCGCATTTCTGCCAGTCGCTTGCCGTGCGGATCAATTGCCAGGTCGGCGCGACCCCGCCGACGCCATTGACGACCAGATAGTCGTTGAACGCCTTGACCCGGATCGGTCGTAGCGGATCGGCGCCGACCCAGGCCCGATAGCCGGGTTCGTCCTGACCGGCGGTCACGTAGGCCGCCGCGGCATTGAACCCTTCGCTTGCTGGCGCCGCGACCGGCGTCAGGAGGAAAGGTAGAAGGAGCAGGATGCGCTTCACCACGCCATGAAAACGCGCTAGCCATTGAAAAGCAACCGTCGGCCGCGCATCTTTCTTTCATGCAACGTCCGATCAACGTCGACCTGCCGCACAAGCTTGGTCGTGAAGAAGCCCGCCGCCGAATCGCGGCCAATATCCACAAGCTGGAAAGCCACATTCCCGGCGGCGCCGAGGTGACGAGTCGCTGGGAAGGCGACACGCTGAAACTCGACGTCGGCGCGATGGGCCAGTCGGTCCAGAGTGAAATCGGCGTCGACGAAAATGTCGTCCATTGCCGGATCCAGCTGCCCGGGTTCCTCTCGTTGTTCGCCGGGCCGATCGAGGCGATGCTGAAACAGAAGGGCAGTGACTTGCTGCTTGAGGACAAGCGCGACTAGGCTGCGCCCCGCAACTGCGGGAGTCGGTGAGCATGCGGCACTTCGCCATAGTCGGATCGGGTCCGGCAGGTTTCTATACTGCCGAAGCGCTGGCGAAAGCCTTTGGCGACGGCGCGACGATCGACATCATCGACAAATTGCCCGTGCCTTACGGACTGATCCGGTTCGGCGTCGCGCCCGATCATCAATCGATCAAGGCGGTCGCGAAACGCTATGACAAGGTCGCCGACACCGACGGTGTCCGCTTCGTCGGCAATGTCGGCATCGGCGACTCGGTGTCGGTCGAGGAACTGGTCGATTTGTACGATGCCGTCGTGCTTGCCACCGGCGCTCCGCATGATCGCAAGCTGGGAATCGAAGGCGAAGAGCTTGCTGGCGTCGTCGGATCGGCGGCCTTCGTCGGCTGGTATAATGGCCATCCCGATTTCGCCGACCTCGCACCGCCGCTCGGTGGCAGCGATGCAATCGTCATCGGCAATGGCAATGTCGCGCTCGACGTCGCCCGAATCCTCAGCAAGACGCGCGACGAATTCGACGGATCGGACATCGTCGGCCACGCCCTCGATGCGCTTCAGTCGTCGAAGATCACCAGCATCCAGATCCTCGGCCGTCGCGGTCCGCACCAGATCGCCATGACGCCAAAGGAATTGGGCGAACTCGGCCATCTCGCGCGCGCCGCACCGATCGTCGAAGCGGCCGATTTCCCGCCGACCGAGGATGATTCGGCGCTCGAAGATCGCGGCCTCGCCAAGTCGGTCGCGCATTTGCGCGATTTCATCGGCCTAGACCCTGCTGGAAAATCGAAAAGGATCGTCTTCGATTTCTTCGCCAAGCCGCTGCGGATCGAGGGCGATGGCGCGGCCGAGGCGGTGGTGGTCGAACGAACCCGGCTCGAGGATGGCCGCGCGGTCGGCACGGGCGAAGAATATCGTCTTCCGGCAAGCCTCGTGGTGACGTGCATCGGCTATGCCTCGCCGATGATCCCGGGCGTGCCCTACGATCACAAGGGCGGCAAATTCCTCAACGATCACGGCCAGATCGCCAACGCGCTTTATTGCGTGGGCTGGGCGCGGCGAGGGCCGACCGGGACGATCGGCACCAATCGGCCAGACGGCTATGAAGTCGCCGATCAAATAGCCGCCGCCATGCCGCCGGGCAGCGATGGCGGGAAGGCCGGCGGTGAGGGGCTCGACCGACTGTTGTGCAGCCGAGACGTGCAGGCAACCAGCTACGCCGATTGGCGAACGATCGAAGCCGCCGAAACCGCGGCGGCCCGTCCCGGCGCGCCGCGCGAAAAGTTCGTCCGCCACGGCGATTGGCTCAAGGTGCTGGAAGGCTGATCCAACATGCTTGCGTCGTGCTCCGCGTCCCGCTAGTGGAGCGCTCGCCTTGGCTCCCGCGCCCGCTTCGGTGGACACCGCGGGTTCCGGTCGGGGAGTAGCTCAGCCTGGTAGAGCACTGTCTTCGGGAGGCAGGGGCCGGAGGTTCGAATCCTCTCTCCCCGACCAATCATT
>JBDTMR010000079.1:0-7599 GCA_039934175.1 Sphingomicrobium sp. | reverse complement strand
GTTGGCGACCGACGGCTCCGCAGCGGACAAGCAAACCCACTCGATCCTGCTGGTCGATGATGATGAGGATGTCCGTCGATTCGTCGCCTGCAGCCTGGAGGAATATGGCCACCGGGTGATTGAAGCCAAAGATGGCGTGAGCGCGATTGCGGCGTTCGAAAAAGATCCCCCGGACCTTGTCATCCTCGATTACGTAATGCCCGGAATGACCGGCGCCGAAGTCGCGGCCGAATTGCGCGGGCGCGTCCCCGGACAGCCGTTGCTGTTCGTCACCGGATACAGCGAGAGCCAGGCGATCCGCGATGCCGCACCCGATGCATCGGTCATCGCCAAACCGTTTCGACCCGACACGCTGGACCTTGCCGTGCGCGACGCGATGGCGATGCGGAAAGAAACCGGCACCTCAGGCGTTACTCCTTCCAGGAAGGAGGAATGACGCGATGCTGACCCTGATTATGGCCCTCACCGGACAAGCCGCGGTCGCTTCGTCCCCCGTTTCGGCGCCGACGCCGATCTTCTATCCCAACGCCAACGAATTGTTCGACCGCGACGAGGTGCTGCGGGGCTGGGCGGTTCGCCGTTTCGACCGCAACCGCGACGGCTGGTTGACGCTTTACGAAGCCCAGCCCGCGCTCGCCGCATTCAAGGAAATCGCCGATAGCGACAGCGACGGACGGATCACTACCGCAGAATATCGCCGCGCCAGGCAATTTGTTTTCGCGCGCTGACGTTGGTCAGGGCGCGTAGGCGCGCTCGCCATGCTGGGTCAGGTCGAGCCCCTCGCGTTCGCTGTCATGATCGACGCGCAGGCCAAGCAATTTCTTGACGATCGCAAAGCACAGGAACGACCCGACCGCCGACCAGCCGATGGCAATTCCGACGGCAGCTAGCTGCACGCCAAGCTGGTGGCCGATTGCATAGCCCTCAGCCCCGAACCCGCCAAGCGACGGGGCCGAGACGATGGCGGTGCCGACCGAGCCGATGATGCCGGCAATGCCGTGGATCCCGAACGCGTCGAGACTGTCGTCGAGCCGAAGCTTGTTCTTGATGCTGCCGACGAACCCATAACAGGCCAGCGCCCCGGCCGCGCCGAGCAGGGCACCGACGGCAAATCCAGACGTGCCCGCCGCCGGCGTGATCGCAACCAGCCCTGCAATCGCCCCCGACGCGCCGCCCAGCGCGCTGGGCTTGCCGGACACGAATCGTTCGATTCCGAGCCACGCAAGAATGCCCCCCGCCGGCGCGATCATCGTGTTGACCATTGCGATGGCGGCGCTGCCATTGGCTTCGAGCGCGGACCCGGCATTGAACCCGAACCAGCCGACCCACAGCAATCCGGTCCCGACCAGGGTCAGGGTCAGCGAATGGGGCGGCATCGCCTCCTTCAGGAAACCGATCCGTGCGCCGGCGAAATAGACTCCGACCAAGCCGGCGACGCCGGCATTGATATGGACGACGGTACCACCCGCGAAATCGATTGCACCGAGCTTGAAGATCAGCCCGTCGGTCGACCACACCATGTGGGCAAGCGGCGCATAGACCAGGCTGATCCACAGGAAGGTGAAGGCCAGGATGGCCGAGAAGCGTACCCGTTCGGCGAGCGCGCCGAGCACGATCGCCGCGGTGACGGCGGCGAACACCATCTGGAAGCAGGCAAAGACCAGTTCGGGAATGGCGACGCCAGGGGTGAAGGTGTCGGCCAGCGATTCCGGCCCGATGCCCGCGAAGAAGGCCTTCGACAGGTTTCCGACCCAGACATTGCCGGACGCGAAGGCGAGGCTGTACCCCCAACCCAGCCAGACCAGCATTGTCACCGCCGCCACGCCCATGATCTGGGTCAGGATCGACAGCATGTTCTTGGCCCGCACCATCCCGCCGTAGAACAGGCCGAGCCCGGGCATCGCCATCATCACGACGAGCAAGGTTGCGACCAAGAGCCAGGCGGTGTCGCCCTTGTCGACCGTCTTGCCAACGGCGGCGGATGCGGGGCTGGCGATTAGCGCGGCGGCGATCAGGAAGAAACGGTGCATGGCGGCACTTCACCGTCCCATGCTGCGCGGCACAACGTGAAATATTGACGGTCGGCCTAGCCGACCAAGGCGCGGATGACGCCGTAGGCGCTGGTAATGGTCAGGACGATCCCGATGAAGATCATGAGCTGCTTCGCCGGGACGCGTTTGGCAAGCAGCGCCCCGAGCGGCGCGGCCATTACCCCGCCAATCAACAGGCCGGTCGTCGCGACGGTAAAAGCTTCGAACCCGAGCGAGAAGATGAAGGTTGCCGACACCGCGACGGTCAGGAAGAATTCCGCGGTGTTGACCGATCCTATAACGTGGCGCGGGCTCGCGCCCTGGACCAGCAAATTGCTAGTCACCACCGGGCCCCAACCCCCGCCGCCCGCAGCATCGAGGAAGCCGCCGACCAGACCGAGCGGCGCAATCACTTTCGGCTCTTTCTCGGTCGGTGGATATTTGATGCCGCGCCACAGAAGGTAGAGACCGATCCCCGCCAGATAGGTCAGCACGAACGGGCGCGCGACAGCAGCGTCGATCTGGCTGAGCACATAGGCACCGAGTACGCCGCCGATCACGCCTGGAATGACGAGTCGCAGGAAGAGACCCCAGCGAACGTTGCGGTGAAGGACATGGCTGATCCCCGACACGCCGGTCGTGAAACTTTCGACGACATGGACGCCGGCCGAAGCGGCAGCCGGGGGAACGCCAATGCTGACTAGAAGGGTACTGGAAATGACGCCGAACGCCATCCCGAGCGCGCCGTCGACGAGCTGCGCTGCGAAACCGATGGCGATGAAGGGAAGAAGATCGGCCAACCCAAAGGCAAAATCGGGCATATGGTCAGTCTCGTAAGGGAGAGCCCTTGCTATTCGGAAACAGCGTTTTTGCAATCGAAAAGAGACACCCCTGCGATCGGGATTGCCTTACCAGCGCCGACTGAACACCCGGCTGCTCCAGGCGGGCAGCGTCATGGTGGTGCCCTTTCCCACGTCGATCGCCGCGCCGCCTTTTTCCGTCCAGCGGCCGGGGTGGGGCAGTTCGTCGAGCGTGACCGAACGCGGCTCCGCGCTATAATTCTGCACGACCAGCACGGCATCGCCGTCGCGGGCGCGGGCGAAGCTGAAGACCTTTTGCGCGTCGCTGTTCTTCACTTGCACCATGCGCGCCCCCCACGGCGCATTGTCGAGCGCCGAATGAGCATCGCGAAAGGCGATCCAGTCGCGGATCAGCCCCCCATTGGGATGGTCTTTCCAGGCAATCGGGTCTTTTTCGAAGAATTTGAGCCGCTTTTCGTTGCCGGCCTCCTGCCCGTTATAGACCAGCGGAATCCCCTCGCTGGTGAACAGCAAGGCGAAGGCATTGGGAAGTGCCGGGCCCATGCGCTCGAACTCGGTGCCTGACCAGGCGTTCTCGTCATGGTTGGAGGTGAAGATCATGCGCTGCGCACCGATCGGCCACGCGCTCTCATTCTCGCTATAAAATCCGTAAAGCGCGCCGGTATCGGCCTCGCCCTTGCCGATTTTCGCGAGCGCTTCGGCCCATGCCCAGCCATAACTCGAATCGAACGCAGTCATGTGAAGATCGCGGTGGTTGAATTCGCCGAGCATCCAGACCGGTTTGATCGCAGTGAGGTCGCGCTTCACCTGGGCCCAGAAGTCGGGCGGGACGTAGCCCGCAACATCGGCGCGAAAGCCGTCGATTCCGACGTCGCGAACCCACATCGCCATGGCGTCCGCCATTTCGCGGCGCAAACCGGGTTTCGAATAATCGAGGTCGATGATGTCCGACCAATCCCACCACGGGGTGGAGACATGCTTGCCCTGCCAGTCGTGAACATACCAATCGGGATGCTGGGCGACCCACGGATGATCCCACGCGGTATGGTTGGCAACCCAGTCGAGGATGACGTGCATCCCGGCCTTGTGCGCGACGTCGACGAAGGCCTTGAGGTCGGCCTTGGTGCCAAGCTCCGTATTGACCGCGCGATAATCGCGGATCGAATAGGGGCTGCCCAGCGTGCCCTTGCGATTCTTCACGCCGATCGGATGAATCGGCATCAACCACAGGATATCGACGCCAAGCGCCTTGAGCCGCGGGATTTCACGGGTTGCCGCGGCCAGCGTGCCATCGGGCGTGAACTGGCGGGTGTTGACCTGGTAGATCACCGCCTTGCGCGACCAGCCGGGGTGCGCGATCCCCTCGAACGCGGGGGCAGCATAACGGTCGGGCGCGGCGATTGCCGGTACGGCGGCGAAGGCAAGGGTGGATGCGGCCAACAGTCTTAGCATCAAGTCAGCCTTTCAGTCCGGCGGCCGCGCGGGCGCGATTCGCGATCGCGGCGAGGTCGGCTTCGCCTGACTTGACGATCCAGCTTCCGCCGACACAGATTACCGAGGGGTGGGCGAGCCAGGATGGCGCGCTGTCGGCGGTGATCCCACCGGTCGGGCAAAAACGGACATCGCCGAATGGCCCGGCGAGCGATGCCAGCGCCTTCAATCCGCCCGCCGCCTCGGCCGGGAAGAATTTGAATCGATCGAGTCCCATGTCGAGCCCGCGCATGATGTCGCCAGCATTGGCGACGCCGGGAAGGAACGGGATTCCGCTGACAATCGCCGCTCGGCCAAGTGGTTCAGTCAGGCCCGGCGACACGATGAACTGCGACCCCGCCGCGACAGCTTCGTCAAGCATGTTCGGGTTCAGCACGGTTCCGGCGCCGACAATTGCCCCCGGTACGGCCGACATCGCACGGATCGCATCCAGCGCCTGGGGCGTACGCAAGGTGACTTCGAGGACCGGCAGGCCGGCTGCGACCAACGTCTCGGCGAGGGCGGCGGGATCCACGCTCCCGTCCAGCACCAGCACCGGGATCACCGGCGCGGTTCTCATGATCGTGTCGATGGTCATGGATGGGCCTCTGCAAATGCTGCCGCGGCGCCGAACAGTCCGGGCTGGGGATGGGTGACCAGTTTGACCGGGATCGCTTCCATCCGCCGTTCGAAGCGGCCCTTGGCGATGAACCGATCGGAAAAGCCCGATTCGGCGAAGCGATCCTTGAGCCGGTAGCCCAGCCCACCGGCGAGCACGACTGCATTGGCGCCGTGAGCAAGCGCGAGATCGCCGGTCACCGCGCCCAGCGCCAGGAAGAAGCGGTCGAGCGCGGCCCCGGCCAGCGGGTCGGTTCCTTCCAGCGCGGCTGTCCACAACGCCATGTCGTCAATATCGGCGACGGCCTTGCCTTCGATCGCGGCGAGCGCCTTGTAGATGTTGGCAAGGCCCGATCCGCAGGCGATCCGCTCGATCGACACCCGGCGCAGGGTTCGTCGCAGGAAGGTCAGGATCTTGTCCTCGAGCGAGTCGAGCGGCGCGAAGTCGACATGCCCGCCCTCGGTCTCGATGACGTGGTAGCCATGATCGGTGCGCAGCAATTGCGCTACACCGAGCCCGGTCCCGGGGCCGACGATGCTGGTCAGACCGTCGCTTGGAAATGGGCCTTCCGGCCCGCACAGATGGTCGAAATGTTCGTCCCCGAATTGCGCGACGGCATGGGCGACCGCGCCAAAATCGTTGACGATCCGGAAGTCGGCGATGCCGAGCTTTTCCTTCATCAACGCCGGCCTGATTACCCACGGATTGTTGGTCAGCTTGAGGACGTCGCCGCCGACCGGCCCGGCAAAGGCGATACCGATGGCGTCGGGCTCGTCACCGGGATTGCGCGCACAGAAGTCCTGCCAGGCAAGCTGGAAGCTGGCGTGGTCGGCAGTTCGCAATGTGATCGGTTCGGATAGTTCGAGGACGCGGCCGCCGTCGACGGTGGCAAGCGCGAAGCGGGCATGGGTCCCGCCGATGTCGGCGACGGCGATGGTGCGGCTCACGAGATGTCCTCCATGGCGGCAAGCATGGCCGACGCGCCACGCTCGGCTTCGTCGGCGCCGGCGCGCATGAAGGCGAACAATTCGCGTCCCGTCCCATGGTCCGGCGGCGGTGCAGGGGTGGCGTCGCGCGTCGACAGGTCGGCTTTCACCTCCAGCGTTCCTTCGTGACCGCACAGCCGGATGACGTCGCCGTCCTGCACTCGGGACAGCGGGCCGCCGCCAAGTGCTTCGGGCGAACAATGGATTGCGGCGGGTACCTTGCCGCTGGCCCCGGACATTCGCCCGTCGGTGACCAATGCAACGGCATGGCCCTTGTCCTGCAGGACGCCGAGGGCCGGGGTCAATTTGTGCAATTCGGGCATGCCGTTGGCGCGCGGGCCCTGGAACCGCACGACGACGATCACGTCGCGGTCGAGTTCGCCTGCCTTGAATGCGTCGAGCACCTGGTTCTGGTCGGAAAAGACCCGCGCCGGTGCCTCGATTCTCCACCGCTCCCTGGGGACGGAACTGAGTTTGAAGATGGCACGACCCAGATTGCCCTGGACCAGCTTCATCCCGCCATCGGGCAGGAACGGGTCGGCGGCGTGGCGCAGCATACCCAGGTTCTTGGACACCTTGATATCGGTCCAGGCGAGGTCGTCGCCGTCCATCCATGGGTTGGTTGCGAACGCGGAAAAGTCGTCGGCACCGGCGGCCAGCAGATCGCCATGGAGGAGCCCGGCACCAAGCAAGGTGTCTGTGACGAAGGCCATGCCGCCGGCGTGATGGAAGTCGTTCACGTCACCCGACCCGTTGGGATAAACGCGGGCGATCAGCGGGACGGCGGCGGACAGTTCGTCCAGGTCCTGCCAGTCGATGACGATCCCCGCGGCGCGGGCGATGGCGGGGAGATGGATGGCGTGATTGGTCGATCCGCCGGTCGCCAGCAGTCCGACTGCCGCATTGACGATCGCGCGCTCGTCGACCGCTTCGGCCAAGGGACGGCGGCGCTCGGCAGCCAGTCCGGCAAGGCGGTGCACGGCGGCGCGGGTCAGGGCCTGTCGAAGCGGCGTCCCCGGATTGGCAAAGGCGCTACCCGGAATGTGCAGGCCCATCAATTCCATCATCATCTGGTTCGAATTGGCGGTGCCGTAAAAGGTGCAGGTGCCCGCGCCGTGATAACTTGCGGCTTCGGCGGCGAGCAGTTCTTCCTTGGTCGCCTTTCCTTCGGCGAACAATTGCCGGACGCGCTGCTTTTCCTTGTTGGCGAGGCCCGACGGCATCGGGCCGGCCGGGACCAGAAGCGCGGGCAGATGACCGAAGCGAAGCGCCCCGATCAGCAGGCCCGGGACGATCTTGTCGCAGATGCCGAGCATCGCGATGCCATCGAACATGCCGTGGCTGAGCGAAACGGCGGTCGACAGCGCAATGACGTCGCGGCTCATCAGCGACAGGTCCATCCCTGCCTGGCCCTGGGTCACGCCGTCGCACATCGCGGGGGTCGCGCCCGCGACCTGCGCGGTGGCGCCGACTTCGCGGGCGAACAATTTCATCTGAGCCGGGTAACGTTCGTACGGCTGGTGCGCCGACAACATGTCGTTGAACGCGGTGACGATGCCGATGTTGGGGCCCCGCATCTGGCGGATGTCGTCCTTGTCCTCGCCCGCCGCGGCAAAGCCGTGTGCGAAATTGCCGCACGACAGGCGCGGACGGCTGATCCCGGTTTCGGCCTG
>JBDTMR010000078.1:0-7789 GCA_039934175.1 Sphingomicrobium sp. | reverse complement strand
TGTCGTCGGGATCGACGCCCATCACCAGCGCCATCATCACGCCGACCGCACCGGCAACATGGAAACAGTAACGCAGCAAATCGTCCGTGGTCTGCGGCACCCAACCCTTCGCATCAAGCGCGAAGCCGTCGAGATGATCGGTGACTGCGCGGCGCGGGATCCGGCATTCGGCGGCGACGATGCCCAGCGCGTCAAACGGCGCGACCCCGGTCGCTTCACCGGCCAGCGCCTTGTCGGTCAGCGCAACGATTCGCTTGTGCGCCGACTTGGGGTCATTCGGAACCGTCATGTCGTGGCCGAGCGTCTGGCCGTCGGTCAGGTCGTCGCAGGCCCGGCACCAGGCATAGAGCAGCCACGCCCGTTCGCGGGTCTTTTCGTCGAACAGGGCCGATGCGCTGCGGAAGCTTTTCGAGCCGTTGGCGATGATGTCGCGCGCCTCGATCACGAGTGCCGCGCGATCGACCACCCGACTCATCCGACGATCAGTCCCGCCGTTGCCTTGGCGCTTCCAACGACGCCGGGAATGCCCGCGCCCGGATGGGTGCCAGCCCCGACAAAGTAGAGATTTTCCAGCACGTCGTCGCGGTTGTGGACCCGGAAATAGGCGCTCTGGGTCAGCACCGGCTCAAGGCTGAAGGCGCTGCCGAGATGCGCGCCGAGGTCGGTTTCGAAATCCGCAGGCGTATAATGGAAGATCGTCTTGATCCGCTTGCGAATGTCGGGGATCAGCAATTTCTCGATCCGGTCGAGCACGACCTCGCGGTAGGCCGAGCCTTCCTTCTCCCAATCGCGGTTCATCTTGCCGCGATGCGGTACCGGCGCGAGCGCGTAAAAGGTCGAACAGCCCTTGGGCGCCATCGACGGGTCGGTCGCGGTCGGCTTGTGCAGGTAGAGCGACGGATCGTCGGCCAGCACGCCATTGTCGTAAATGTCCTTGAGCAACGGTCCGTAGCGATCCGAAAACAGGATCGAATGGTGCGCGATTTCGGGGAATTCGCCTTCCAGTCCGAAATGGACGACGAACAAGCTTGGTGAATATTTGCGGCGCTTGAGGCGCTTTTCCATTGCCGGCCCGCGCTTATGATCCTTGATCAGGCCATAGCTGTGCACGACGTCGCCGTTGGTCGCGACCAGGTCGGCGGTAAGAGTGCCCTGCGCGGTTCTAACGCCGGTGACGCGGTTGCCGGTCGTGGTGATTTCCTCCACCGGTTCGGCGAGGCGAAGCGTCCCGCCAAGCCGCTCGAACAAGGCGACCATGCCGCCGATCAGCGCATTGGTACCACCCTTGGCGAACCACACGCCGCCGTCGCGTTCCAGCTTGTGGATGAGGGCGTAGATGCTGCTGGTCTTCATAGGATTGCCGCCGACGAGCAGGGTGTGGAAGCTCAATGCCTCGCGCAACTTCTCGCTCTTCACGAAGCCCGCGACGATCGAATAGACACTGCGCCATGCCTGGTAGCGGGCGAGCGCGGGGGCGGCCTTGATCATCGAGGTGAAGTCGAGGAACGGGACCGCGCCAAGCTTGACGTAACCCTGTTCGTAAACGCCCGCAGAATATTCAAGGAACTTGCGATAGCCTGCGACATCGTCGGGGTTCAGCGCGGCAATCTGCTTGTTGAGGCTTTCGTCGTTGTTCGAATAATCGAAGATCGTCCCGTCGTTCCACATCAGCCGGTAGAATGGCATGACCGGTTCCAGCGTGACGTCGTCGGCCATCTTGTTGCCCGACAGCGCCCACAATTCCTCCAGGCAATCGGGATCGGTGATGACGGTCGGCCCGGCATCGAAGGTGAAGCCGTCCTTTTCCCAATAATAAGCGCGCCCGCCGGGCTTGTCCCGCGCCTCGACGATCGTCGTTGCGATCCCCGCCGATTGCATCCGGATCGCGAGCGCAAGCCCGCCGAATCCGGCTCCGATGACGATGGCACTCTTCGCGTCAGTTTTGGGGGTCATGCAAATAAAGCTTTCATGGCGTTCGCGACAGGAACGGGGGGCTTGCCAGTTAGGATTCGCAATTGGTCAGATAGGGACAATTTTCCCGCATAAAAGCGGGCAATGACAGGTTCGCGCAAACGATAGAAATGTTCGAATACGCGGACGCGCTGGTCGGGCACGGCGGCGCGGAACAGCATCCGGTCGAGTGCGCGGAAGAATCGGCCGTTATTCCAGTGATCGAGAAACCGTGTCCGGCTCCAGGCGGCCAGCGCGCCACTCGACCAATCGCCGACCTCCACCAGCGCAAGCGCGTTGGCTACCGCCAGCGGCAGCGAATAGCCGGTCGTCGGATGGAAGAATCCGCCCGCCACGCCAAGCCGCGCGACGGGGTCGTCGGTAGGCCAGAAAATATCGGGATCGCCATCGAGCAGGACGGGTAGCAATCCGGTCTCCTCGCGAAGCACATCCCCGTGCCAACCCTTGGCGGCGGCATATTCGTGAATCCGGGTCCTGATTGCCGTGACATCCAGTTCGGGATCGTCGGAATAATAGGTATCCTCGACGAAGATCCGGTCGGCCGCGAACGGCAGCAAATAGACGAAGCGATAGCCGTCGATCTGCTCAACCGTGCCGTCCATGATGATCGGCGAGTCGAGACCGTGGCCGGGCACCGCAAATTCGATCCCGACGAATTTCTGCCACGCCAGTTCGAGCCCAGGCATCGGTCCGCTGGGGCCACGCGCATCGATCACGCCGTGCGCTTCGATCCGCCGACCGTCGGCCAGCGTCACCGCGTCGGCCTGAACGTACGTCACCGCCATACCCGTCATCATTGCCGCGGGGTCGAGCCGAGCGCGCATCAAGGCGTCGAGCTTTTCCGAGTGAATGCTGTTGTAGCCGAAACCGAGGGTTCGCTTGCGCGCGGGAAAGTCGATGTGATGGCGGGGCCAGCGTACCGGATCGAGCG
This sequence comes from Sphingomicrobium sp., assembly GCA_039934175.1. Classification (GTDB taxonomy): domain Bacteria; phylum Pseudomonadota; class Alphaproteobacteria; order Sphingomonadales; family Sphingomonadaceae; genus Sphingomicrobium. The sequence goes on along the minus strand of JBDTMR010000078.1, from coordinate 4,887 downwards.
GCGCGACCAAGGCTTTGCCCGCGGCGTCGAGGTCGCCGTCGAAAAAGGACCAGACGTGATTGCCGCCGATCCGCTCCCCGGCTTCGATCAACAGCACAGGAAGGTCGGGCCGCGCGTCCGCCAGCGCAAGCGCCGCCAATGCGCCCGCCAGCCCTCCACCGACGATGACCAACGGCGCACTTCGATCCATTCGCTCGCCATAGTGGCTCCAACTGGGTAAGGAAACCGGCGATGAACATGTCCGGTGACTGGATTTGGCCGATGCTGGCCAGCGCGCTTGCGATGTCGGCGATCGTCGGGGTGCGTTATTTCCTGACGAGCGGCGGGTTCGCGCTGCTGACCCGGGTCAAGAAGCCCGGCCTCTACGAAGGCATGGACCGCCAGATCCGCTCGGAAATAGGCTGGTCGCTGGCCAGTGCGCTGCTTTACGGAATCCCCGCCGGAATTGTTGCCTGGGGCTGGCAAGCGCGCGGCTGGACGAAAATCTACACCGACGTCAGCGAACATTCGATCTGGTGGCTGCCGCTGTCGGTACTGACGTATCTCGCGATCCACGACACCTGGTTTTACTGGACGCATCGCTGGATGCACCGACCGGCGGTCTACCGAGTGATGCATGTTGTCCACCATGCCAGCCATCCGCCGACCGCCTGGACGGCGATGAGTTTTCATCCGTGGGAAACGCTGACCGGTGCCCTGGTAATTCCGGCGCTCGTCCTGCTCGTGCCGATTCACGTCGGCGCGTTACTGACGGTGCTGACCATCATGACGATCATGGGCATTACCAATCACATGGGCTGGGAAATGTTTCCCAGATTTCTCGTTCAGGGTCCGGCAGGGAATTGGCTGATAACAGCCAGCCACCACCAGCTCCATCATCAGAGGAACAAGTGCAATTATGGCCTCTATTTCCGTTTCTGGGATCGCCTTTGCGGCACTGACGGCGGGCTTGGCAGCTTCGAGCCTCGCCGTTCCAGCCGCCGCGCAGCCGCAGCCGCAACCACAGCTTCACCGCGTGAACGTGGAGATCGCCGGGCTGCGTAACGGCAAGGGCGTCGTCCGCCTGTGCATGACCAGCCGCGTCGACGCATTCCCGGCCTGCAAGAAAGGCACTTCGATGACGGCCAGCGTCGCTGCAAGCAAGGCGGGCGTTCGTTACACGTTCGAAAACGTGCCGACCGGAACCTATGCGATCGCGGTCTTCCATGACGAAAACAGCAACGGCAAGATGGACAAGCTGATGGCGATGCCGACCGAGGGATTCGCCTTTTCGGAAAATCCCCCGATGCGACCGCGCGCTCCCACCTTCGACGAAGCGCACTTCAGCGTATCGGGCGAGGTCCACGAATCATTGAAGATACACTACATCCTCTGAACGGCTCGTCGCGTCGTTTCGGCGGCGCACCTTTAATCGCTGGAATGAACGGGAACCGGCTGCTTGGAGGTGGCGTTCATCATTAGCCGCTGGCGAACGTCCGATGCAAATCGGACGGTGACGGCGGAGGCTCCGCTGGCGCCGCGAAATTCTAGGGAGATTATGATGTATTTCAAGTTGTTACCCGCGCTCCTGGCTGGCGCGATGTCACTTGCCGCCTGCGCCAGCGTCGATAATGCCCGTTTGTCTGATGTCGGAACCGGCGCTGCCGTGGGTGCGGCGGGCGGCGCAGCAGTCGGTGCGATCGCGCCGGGCATCGGCACCATCGAAGGCGCGGTCGTCGGCGCCGCTATTGGCGGGCTTGCCGGTGCTGTCTGGTCGGACCGCAACAATGATGGTTATGCCGACGGTTACACGTACAATGGCCAATATTATCAGGGCCAGCCGCGCAATTACGACCCGGCTCTGGGCCGCGTTGCGACCGGCGTTGCCGGCGGTGCCGTGGTCGGCGCGGCTGCGGGTGCGCTGATCCCGGGCGTCAGTGTCCTGGAAGGCGCGATTGCCGGCGCCGTTGTCGGCGGCCTGGCGGGTGCCATCTGGGCCGATCGCGACCGCGACGGCCGCGTCGACGGGTACATGTACAACGGCCAATATTATCAGGGCGAACCGGCGACCAATCCGCCGGCGTCGCGGGCATCGACCCGCGCCGGTGAGCGTGGCTGATCGATCCCGTCAACTGATCGCAAAAAGCGCCGGGCGTCGCGTGCGTCCGGCGTCGGTTGCATTGGGGATCGCAGCTTTGCTTCCGATCGCTGCGCCCTCGATTGCAGGGCCGGGGATCGGGGCGATCGTCGCCGTGGCCGCTCGTGCCGGCACCAGCACGGCGGACTTTTATGCTGCCCGCAAGCAGCGTCCGTTGTGGATTGCACGTGACGGCAGGTCGGCGGCTGGCGAACAACTGATCGCGCATTTGAAGAATGCCGATGCGGACGGACTCAAGTCCCGCACCTATCGCACCGCTAATCTGGAACGCGCCTTGCGCGCCGCACGCGATGGCGACCCTCGCGCCGTCGCGGCCGCCGACCGGATGCTGAGCGACGCCTTTGTCGCTTACGCCCGTGACATGCGCCGGTTGCCATCGGTGCCGATGATCTGGGTCGACGCAAGCCTTCGCCCGATCAGTCCTGCCCCCGCGACCTTGCTTCGTCAGGCCGCCTCCGCGCCTTCGCTCGGCGGTTACATCGCCGATCTTGGCTGGATGCATCCGTTCTATGCCGGAATTCGCCGCGCGATCGCGTCGGGGCAGGGGCGCACCAAGGCAGAGCGCGCCCTGCTTCGCCTTAATCTCGACCGCGCTCGTGTGCTTCCGTCCACGGGCAAGTTTGTCGTCGTCAACGCCGCCGATGCGCGCCTGACGATGTACGAGGGCGCGCGGGCCGTGGATTCGATGAAGGTCGTCGTCGGCAAGCCAGTTCACCCGACTCCGATGATGGCGGCCAACATCCGCTTCACGTCGTTCAATCCTTATTGGAACGTCCCCTCCGACCTTGCGGCGGAGCGGATTGCGCCCAATGTCGTCAAGCTCGGCCTGCCCTACCTCAAGGAGAAGGGCTACCAGGTTCTGTCGGGATGGGACGACAGCGCAAAGGTGATCAATCCGGCGACCGTCGACTGGGCGTCGGTCGTCTCGGGTAAACGCGAAATCCGCCTGCGCCAGCTGCCCGGTCCGGCCAATTCGATGGGCAACATGAAGTTCATGTTCCCCAATGCGCAGGGCATCTATTTGCACGATACGCCGCAGAAGGAATTGCTGGGCGAGGCCTCTCGGATGTTCTCCGGCGGCTGTGTCCGCCTCGAAGATGCACCGCGCTTCGCCCGTTGGCTGTACGGCAAGCCGCTGCGCGTTCCGTCGTCGAAGCCGGAATTGAAGGTCGATCTACCGAGGCCGGTCCCGGTCTATCTGACCTACATCACCGCCCGTCCGGACGGCGGGACACTGACGTATCTGCCGGACGTGTACGGACGCGACGCCCAAGCCCTCCGCGACCCGAAGAAGAATAGCCTGTTCGCCGGTCGCTGATCCGGCTGCCTAGACGTCAGTCCTTGGTCGCGGCGTCCAGTTCCGCCGCCCGCTGCAGCAGTCGCGACAGTTGCGCCATGCCGCTAAGGTAGGGCGGGGGAACGGCAATGTCGCGATAGTCCTGCGCTGCGGCGGCACGAAGCGTCCACATCGGGTCGACAAGGTGCGGCCGTGCCAGCGCGACCAGGTCGGCACGCCCGGAGGCAAGGATCGAATTGACGTGATCAACTTCGCTGATGTTGCCAACCGCCATCGTCGCAACCTTGGCTTCGTTGCGGATCTTGTCGCTGAACGGAGTCTGGAACATCCGGCCGTAGACCGGCTGCGCCTCCTTCCAGGTCTGTCCTGCCGACACGTCGATCAGATCGGCCCCGGCGTCTGTAAAGGCGCGCGCAATAGCGACGGCTTCTTCGGGCGTTACGCCTTTCTCGCCAGCCCAGTCGGTCGCCGAGATTCGTACCGACATCGGCCGCTCGGCCGGCCATACCGTACGCATGGCGGCGAACACTTCGAGCGGGAACCGGAGCCGGTTTTCCAGCGATCCGCCATAATCGTCGTCGCGCTTGTTCTGGAGCGGGGTAAGGAACGCCGACAGCAGATAGCCATGCGCCGCGTGCAGTTCGACCATGTCGAAACCGGCGTCCACCGCGCGCTTCGTGGATTCAACGAACTGGTCGCGCACCTCGTCCATGTCGGCGCGGGTCATCGGGCGCGGCTTCTGGTTCGCAGGCGACCAGGCGACATCGCTGGGCGCAATCAGCGGCCAGTTGCCCTCGGGCAGCGGCGCATCCATTTCCTGCCAGCCAAGCTGCGTCGAACCCTTCGCGCCCGAATGGCCAAGCTGAAGGCAGAATTTTGCCTTGCTGTTGGCATGGACGAAGTCGGTGATTCGCCGCCACGCCGATGCCTGCGCATCGTTCCACAGTCCGGTGCAACCCGGCGTGATCCGCGCGGTGCGAGACACGCAGGTCATCTCGGTGAAGACCAGTCCGGCTCCGCCCATCGCCCGCGCCCCGTAATGGACGAGGTGAAAATCGCCGGCCATTCCGTCCGTCGCGGAATACGTCGCCATCGGTGACACCACGACGCGGTTCTCCAGCGCCATGTCGCGCAAGGCGAAGGGCGCGAACATCGGGGGTGCTACCTTGTCCGCTCCCGCCTTGCGCCAGAACGACCGCTCGACCCCTGAGAGCCATTCGGCGTCGCGAAGCCGTAAATTGTCATGGCTGATGCGCTGGCTGCGGGTCAGCAGCGAGTAGGTGAATTGCCACGGCTCGAATGGCAGATAGCGTTCCAGCGTTTCGAACCACTCGGTCGAATTGCGCGCGCTATTCTGCAGCTTGACGACTTCCAGCGATCGTTCGGCCTGATATTCGGCAAGCGCGCGGTCGCGTGGCAGGCCGGGGCGATTGAGCACCTCGGCCAGCTTGAT
>JBDTMR010000077.1:0-7805 GCA_039934175.1 Sphingomicrobium sp. | reverse complement strand
CACCGGTGATCGTTGATGCCGACTGGATCGATCAGGCGATCCGTGTCGGCACGGGACTCGCGACAGGTTTGCTGATCGGGGTAGAGCGTGGCTTCAGCCTGCGCGCCAAGCCCGAAGGAACGCGCGTGGCCGGTGTGCGAACCTTTACCCTGATCGGCATGACGGGAGGTTTGGCGGGACTGATCGGAAGCCTCGGCGGGATGGCTTGGGCGGCCGCCGCAATCGTAGCGGGCGCGTTGGCCATGCTTGTCATCGCCTATGCGCCGAAGCTGCGGGTCGAAGGCGACGCAACCAGCCCGATCGCCGCCTGTGCGACCCTTGGACTATCCGTGCTGGCCGGGGCCGGCAATCCGGGACTTGCGATCGCGATGGCCGCCGTCGTCGTCCTGGTGCTCGCGCTGCGGGAAGAGTTGCACGGATTTGTCGACCATATGGATGCACGCGACATGAAGGCGCTGGCGCGTTTTGCGGTGATCGCATTGGCCGTGCTGCCATTCCTTCCGAACCGGCGGATGGGTCCGTTCGATGCGTGGAACCCGGCGACATTGTGGTGGGTCGTCGTTCTGGTCACCGGGTTTTCCTTTGCCGGCTATGTCGCCAACCGGATCTTCGGGGCGCGTCACGGGACCATCGCCACGGCCTTGATCGGCGGTGCTTATTCCTCGACCGCGGTGACCCAGTCACTGGCCCAGCGCCTGGGATCGGAAGATGCGAGCGGCGCCGAGCCGGCGGGCATCGCGCTTGCCAGCGCGGTCATGTTCCTGCGCGTCATCGTGCTGGTCGCGCTGCTTGCAACCCGGATGCTTGCCGATTTCGTCATTGTCGTCGCGCCGGCCGTGTTGGTTGCGTGGCTGGCCGGCTGGTGGCTCTATCGCCGCGCCCCGATCGGCAAGGAGGGGACGCAACCGGGCAATCCTATCGCACTCGTCCCGGCGCTTGGGTTCGTTGTGTTCATTGCGGTTGCGGCCGTGATTGCGCGTTGGGCCGAGGGGCGCTTCGGACAGGATGGGATTGCAATGCTCCTGTTCCTGATGGGTTCGATGGACGTCGATGCCTCGATCGTGACCGCAGGCGGTTTGCCGACTGAGGCCATTTCAGCGCCTCTTGCGGCGATCGCCATCGGTGGCACGATCGTCGCCAACATGGCGGTCAAGATCGGCGTTACTTTTGCTTACGCCCGCGGCAAAGGCTGGTCGGCGGGGATGGCGCTGATCACCAGCACACTGGTGCTGGCCGGGACGATTGTGGTGCGTTGGATTTCGTTGACGCCGCAATGACGTCGATCACGTCTGGCGTAATCGGACGCGATGACTGGCATCGGGGCCACGGACATTTGCCCGAAATGCGGAGATGTTGCCGAAGATTGCGCCGGGGTAGAGTGGTGACCCCTACGGGAATCGAACCCGTGTTTCAGCCGTGAAAGGGCCGCGTCCTAACCGCTAGACGAAGGGGCCATGCAGGATGGTGCGGCGCGGTTAGGCGAAGCGCCGCGGATGGTCAAGCGGGTGCGGCATCTTCGACGTGCATTTCTGCGGCATTGCCGCCCTGCCACTCGTCTCGCCGGATCGATCCGGCCAGCCACCAGCGACTGTCCGTCGAGGCGGAAAGCAACGCCTGACCCAGCGGCGTATCGGCCGAGCGGAACGCGATCCAGCGAAAGCTCTTGCCGTCATTGCCCGCCGCAATGCCGCGGACATGGCCGTTGCCGACGATTCCGACCCGAATCAGGCGCGCCGGCCCAGCGGCGATTCGGGGGGATGGCCAGCCGGCGCCATAGGGACCAGCGGTATCGAGCTCGTCGCACAAGGATCCCGCGATCCCGCCCGGCGCGAGGCTTGCGTCGAGGGTGAGGGCGCGACCGCCGCGCGCTTCCTCGATCATTGTCGCAAGCCGGTCGTTGAGAAAGTCGCGGAGCGCATCGACGCCACCCGGCGCGACGGTCACGCCTGCCGCCATCGCATGACCACCTCCCGCGACCAATAGTCCGCTATCCTTGGCCGCGAGGATGGCCGCGCCCAGATCGACTCCGCTGATCGACCGGCCCGAGCCTTTGCCGATGCCGTCGTCATCGACTCCAATCACGATCGCCGGGCGGCGGAAGCGTTCCTTGAGCCGACTCGCGACGATTCCGACGACGCCGGGGTGCCAGCCTTGGCCGGCCACGATGACCAGCGGTTCATCGGCGCGTGGCTGCGCCTGTTCGAGCGCGGCATCGGTGACGGCCTGCTCGATGGCGCGTCGTTCCTCGTTCAATCGGTCGAGTTCGGCGGCGATCGCGCGCGCTTCTTCGGGATCGGTGGCGGTAAGCAATCGGACGCCCAAATCGGACTGGCCGACGCGTCCGCCGGCATTAATCCGCGGACCAAGCGCAAAGCCGAGATCGCGGGCGCTGGGCGCCTTGACGAGGCGGGCGGCGTCGGCAAGCGCGGCCAACCCGATATTGCCGCGCGCCGACATGATTTTGAGGCCCTGTGTGACGAAGGCCCGGTTGAGCGTCTTCAGCCGCGCGACATCGGCCACCGTGCCCAGCGCCACGATATCGAGCAGGTCGATGATTTTTGGCTCCTCGCTCCCGTTGACGAAGTATCCGCGACTGCGCAGTTCGCGTAGCAGCGCAACGCCGAGCAGGAAGGCCATGCCGACGGCCGCGAGGTGACCGTGGGCCGCGCCGGTCTCGCTTTCGTCAAACCGGTTGGGATTGATGAACGCCGTCGAGGCCGGAAGGCGCGTCGAACATTGATGATGGTCGCAAACGATGACCTCGAGCCCGGCGGCGGCGGCTTCGTCGAGCGCATCGAACGCCTGCGCACCGCAATCGACGGTAATCGCAAGGCTTGCGCCGCGTTCCTTGAGCGCGACCAAGGCCGTGCCCGACGGGCCATAACCTTCCATCAGCCGGTCGGGAATGTAGACCATCGCTTCGACGCCTAGGCGGCGCAGCAGCAAAGTCAGCAATGCCGCCGACGTCGCGCCATCGACATCGTAATCGCCGAAAATCGCAATTGTCTCGCCCGCGATCACGGCATGGGCGATCCGAGCGGCGGCCTTGTCCATGTCGGCGAATTCCGACGGGTCGGGCAGGAAATCCCGGATCGTCGGCGTGCGTTGGCGCGGCAGATCCTGTTCGGGCACGCCGCGGGCGAGGAGGAGCTGGTCGAGCAGCGAACGGTCGAGTTCGTCGCCGCCCTGCCGCCGCCAGCGCCAGGGCTGGCCGGCGACCGAGCGTTCGATGCCAAGGGCGAAAAGTTCGCTCATGGGGTGAGTAGCCGGTCGCGAAGGTGCTGGGCGTCGGCGCGAGTCAGCGCCTCGACCTGGAAGGCGTGGCGGATCGTCCCGCCGGCGATCCCCAATTTGAGGCGGCAAAAGCCGAACCAGCGGGTCCAGAAACTCTCGGTGAGGTCGATACTCTGGATTCGCTGAATCGGAATGATCGCGCGGCGCTGTCGCCACCAACCTTCTTCAATGAACAAATGGTCGCCGTCGAGGGCATAGCGTGCTCGCTTCCATTCGTGCCAGCGGACAAAGATTGCGACCAGCAAGCCGCCGCCCGCAGCAAATGCCCAAGGCGTCAGCGCGAACCCTATCGCGACTGAAATTACGAGCAGAGGCGCAAATCCCGCCAGGAGACTGGTGAAATGGCCAACCGGAAGCGGCCGCCACTGCGCGTCGTCGGGCGCGATCGGGCGGCCCAGCGATTGCTGGATGACCGCGGCCTCGTCGAAGCGTGCGAGCGGTGCAACGACATGATCGCCATGCTTGTCGTCCATCGCCAGGCTCTGCAGCTTGAGCGCGAACCAGCCGGCCGCGCGCCGGATCGGGCCGGTCACCAGCATCGAGGCCTGAACGCGCCGGGCGGGGATGGTGACGTCGGTCAGCGTCAGGAGCCCGCGGCGGCGGCGGAAGCCAGTTTCGGTTCGATCGAGTCGGAAGCCGTAATCGGTCAGCAAGGTACGAACGAGCCCGGTCGCGATTCCGATGGCAATCAGCGTCGTCGCACCGCCCACGATCGCCAGCGCCTGATGAACCATCACGAGATCGCGCAGCGGCCCGGCGTTGAAGACCAGGTCGTTCCAGAAGCGGCGGCTGAACGGATCGAAATTCAGGATATTGCCGAGCGTCTGGCTGGCGCCGAACAGCGCAGCGAGGATAGCCAGCGAAAAGTTGTACAGGCCGAGCGTTGCGACCCGTTTGATGTCCATCGCGAAGATCGGCGTGCCTTCAACGGTTTGATCCTGAATGACCGGCGCTGCCAACATGCCTGCGCCGCGCTTGCGGGCGCGGACATAGTCGCGGATCGCTTCCGCCCGGGCCAGTGTCACGGTGTCGAGCACGCCCTCTTCGTCCTTGGCGGCCGCCGTGGCGCCGGTCTCCATCCGGACCCGGGCAAGGCCGAACAGCCGATGGATCGGTCCTTGTTCGATGTCGACGTCGGTGACCCGATCGTACGGGATCGCCCGGCTGCTTCGCGACAGCAGGCCCTGGTCGATCCTGAGTTCATGGTCGCCGATGCGATATTCGAAAGTCAGCCAGCGGATCAGGAGCGACACCAGCGAAAAAGCGACGAAGCCACCGAGCAGCAAGAAAGCAATGCCCCAACGGTCCTTGATCGCGAGATAGGCACCGCCGACCAGCAACCCCCACGCGCCGCGCACGACCTTTCCGGTGCCGGTCAGCAGGAACAGGGGGTGCAATCGCTCGGGTTTCGACAGACCGTCGGCGGCGATTTCGCTCATTCCGAATCAGCGCGTATTTCGGCGCGGATCGCGTCACGAATTTCGGTGGCACGGGAAGGCGCGAGGCCGGGCAGCGTGACCACGCTGTTGTGAGTACCGGCAGTGTGGACGACAAGGCTGGCGGTACCGAACAATTTGTCGAAGGGGCCGCTGGTCACGTCGATATGCTGGACCCTCACGAAGGGAACGATTGTGTCGGTGTGGAACAACCACCCGCGAACCACGCGAAGCAGCCGCCCGTCCATCGCATAGCCGAGCCGCCGGTAGATCCGGATCGGCGCGTAAACGGTGGCGCTGAAGCCCATCAGGAAAATCAGGATCGGGAGCGCGGCGGCGAATGGCGTCTCGCGAAGCAACAGGCGGTCGGCCACCAATGCGCCGACGGTCAATGGCACCCAGAACACCGCCGACTGCAGCATCAGCGACCAGCGATAGCCAGGTTCAACCTTGTGGAGGTCTCTTGGCACGATTTCAGTCATGAGCAGAGGATAGGGGGCAAACGCCGCGCTTCAAGCGGTTTCGGCGGTCAGGCGACGCCCCGGCGATGTTCGGTGACGACACGACGGACGGTGCCGCTGCTGGCGCGCATCACGATGGTTTCGGTGCTGACGCAGCCGCCGCGATGGCGCTTGACGCCCTTGACCAGCGACCCGTCGGTGACACCGGTTGCGGCGAAGATGCAGTCGCCCTTGGCCATGTCCTCGATCCGGTAAATGCGGTCGAGGTCGTCAATGCCCCAGCGCTTGGCACGCGCGCGCTCGTCGTCGTTGCGGAACAGCAGGCGCCCCTGGATCTGCCCGCCGACGCAGCGCAGGGCCGCCGCCGCCAAGACACCTTCTGGCGCCCCGCCGGTGCCGATGTAGATATCGATGCCGGTATCGGGATCGGTGGTCGAAATTACACCCGCGACGTCGCCGTCGGGAATCAGCTGAATGCCACAGCCCAGCGCCCGCAGCTCGGCGATGATGCCGGCATGACGGTCGCGGTCGAGGACGCAGGCAACGATGTCGGACGCATCGACACCTTTCGCCTTGGCCAGCGAGCGGACGTTGTCGGTGACCGACTTGTCGAGGTCGATGACGCTGTCGCCATAACCCGGCCCGATTGCCATTTTCTGCATATAGACGTCGGGCGCATTGAGCAGCGCGCCGCCTTCGGCAATCGCCAGAACCGCGAGCGCATTCGGGCCATTCTTGGCTGTGATGCTGGTCCCTTCGAGCGGGTCGAGCGCGATGTCGATGGCCGGGCCTTCGCCCTGCGCGCTGCCGACTTTCTCGCCGATGTAGAGCATCGGAGCTTCGTCGCGTTCGCCCTCGCCGATCACGACGGTGCCGTCCATCGGCAATTCGTTAAGCGCGGCGCGCATGGCTTCGACCGCGGCGGCATCGGCAGCATCATTATCGCCGCGGCCGGTCAGCTTCGATGCGGCAATCGCCGCTGCCTCGGTGACGCGGACCATTTCAAGGACGAGGACACGGTCGAGAACGGACGAAGCGGAAATCATGGAGCAAGCATCCCGGTGATGATGTGAAGCTGGCCAGCGGATAGGCGGGGCAGGCGGGCTTGTCGAGGCGAGGGCAGCGTGAGAGGATGGCGAATGAGCAAATATCTTCGCCTTGCCGCCACTGTCCTCGCGGTTCTCTATCTGGTTGCGCTTTTCCTGTGGGCGGTTGGCACATTCGGCTGGTTCGGTGCCAACAAAGGGTCGCTGGCAGGCATCCTCCTGGTCCCGTTGGGTTTGCCATGGAACCGCTTCGGGGAGGGTTATGCGATTGCGCTGCTCCCGCCGGTGCTCAATATCGCGATCCTGATGTTGCTGTCGCGCGTCGCCGCCCGGCGCAAAGGCTAGGAATCGTCGTCGGCGCGGTGATCGAGGATCGCGTTGCGAACTCTGACCGCGCGCGTCCCGAGCCGGGTTTCATGAAGAAAAACGGCGAAGCCGAGGCCGGTGAACACCATCGCCGCGATGAAAAGCAAGGCGATCAACGTCCCGAGTTTAATGGCAGACAGGAAGGCGACAAACAGCAGGATCACCACCGCCGAGATGAGCAGCGCGGCGAGGACGGTGGAGAAAATCGCGCCGTTGACGACACGAATCCGCCGATCCAGTACGCGCACTTCATCGACCAGCCGATCATGCTCATCACCGCGACTGGCGAGAATGCGATGTTCCAGCGCCCGGGCGCGGTCGACGATCCTCGCCAATCGCCCCGCGCAAACGTTGAGGAACGCACCAAGTCCCGCCAGCAAGAAGACCGGGGCGACCGCTAACTGGATGATCTGGGCAAGCGTTCGCAATTCCGGCGTGTGCGGAAGGACGCTGTCGACCGTGCTCATACGTCCTCGCCATTGCCGCGCGCGGCGCTCGCCACCTCGAGCAGCATCAGGCCATCGGCAACGAAGCTGAGCGCGAGGATCCAGGCAAAGCTGGCCACCAGATCCGGCGTTGCGCCGAACAATCCGAGCACCAACGCCGCGATCGGGATTCCGACGATCAGGATCAGCGCCAGGACGAGATCGGTGATGGCCGACAGGCTGGTCCACCAGCGCACCCCATGATGGGTCACCCGGCTGGCGTAGAACAGAAGCAGGCTTCGAAGCAGCAGCCACGCGCTCACGATGACCACGGCCGGAAGGAAGAATTCGGTCGCCGGGCCCGAAGCGAACAGCAGCCCAGCCGCGACCGCAACCGCGCCGATCAGCATCGATACGCCCTTGGCCTCGTGACGCAGCGCCCCGGCAAACATTTCGGCGAGGCCGGTGGCGAGCAACAGACAGCCGATAACGACCGCCCCGCCCTTACGCTCGAACAGCGGTAGCAGCGCCGAGAGCGCACTGAGTAGGAGGATGATCCAGCCCGCAATCGCAATCCCGCGAGCGCGATTTGTGAGGTCGGACGCGGCGGTCGGAAGAGCGTTCATGGCGTCAAGGTTAGAGGAAAGAGGCGGGCAGGGCTATCGACAAACGCGCCGTCGCCGTGCCGCCATCTCGGTCAGCCCTTGGCAAGCATCGCCTTAATGCCGCGCGCCGCCTGTCGGAGGCGTTGCTCGTTCTCGACCAGCGCGAGGCGGA
>JBDTMR010000076.1:0-7956 GCA_039934175.1 Sphingomicrobium sp. | reverse complement strand
GCGGGCGCTTTTTCGGCCTGACCTTTCCCGAAGCCGACGAATTCAACGCGATCCACGGCACCCAATTCATCGCCGACCTGTTCCCGAGCTCGCCAATCTACGTATCGATGCTTCCGGAAAGCGCGCGCGCCGTGATTGGCCAACCGCATTCGTCCGGCCGCGCCGCGCTCAAGATGCTGGAGAACGAAAATTTTGACTGGGATGGCTATGTCGATATTTTCGACGGCGGCCCGACCGTCACGGCGCGCACCGACAAGATCAAGACTGTTCGCAAGGCGGAATGGTCGCTGGTCGCAGGAACCGGCACCGGCGGCGAAACGATGATCGTCGCAGCGCGCACCTTGCAGGACTTCGTCGCATGCTATGCCCAGGTGACCACCTCGGCGAATGGCGAATTGTTGATCGACGACAAGGCCATGCGAATGCTCGACGTCGGCCCGGGCGACCGAGTCCTGGCGGTGCCGCGATGATCCGCGAGATCAATTTCGACGGGATCGTCGGGCCAAGCCACAATTATGCCGGGCTCAGCCTTGGCAATCTGGCATCTGCCAAGAACGCCGGCCACGTCTCACAGCCGCGCGCCGCCGCCTTGCAGGGCCTCGACAAGATGCGCACCAATCTGGCGCTCGGGCTGAGCCAGGGCCTGTTCGTGCCGCAGCCAAGACCGGCGCGCGATTGGCTGGCAAGCCTCGGCAGCACGATCAAAGACGCCGACCCGATCCTTGCCGCGAATGCCCTGAGTGCCTCGTCGATGTGGGCCGCGAACGCCGCCACCGTCAGCCCCTCGCCCGACAGTGCGGATGGCAAATGCCACCTCACCGTCGCGAACCTCCAGACGATGCCGCACCGAAGTCACGAGTGGCGTGCAACGCTCGACCAGCTTGCAATCGCCTTCGCCAATGCGGCTTTTGCGGTTCATGAGCCAGTGCCTACCTTTGGCGATGAAGGTGCCGCGAACCATATGCGGCTGGCACCGGCGCACGGCGCACCAGGCATCGAGATTTTCGTTTATGGTGTCGCTGGAGGCCCCTTCCCTGCCCGCCAACATATTGAGGCATCGCGGGCCATTGCGCGGCTCCATCAACTCGATCCCGATCGCACCTTCTTCGCGCCGCAAAACGAGGACGCGATTGCAGCCGGCGCTTTCCACAACGATGTCGTCGCGGTTGCCAATGGGCCGGTGTTATTCGCGCACGAACAAGCCTTTGCCGACAAGGCGTCGCTCGTTGAATTTTGCGCGCGACAAGTGGACGGGTTCGAGCTGGTCGAAGTCAGCGCCGCCGATGTACCGCTGGCCGACGCCATTCGTTCTTACCTGTTCAACTCGCAATTGCTGACCCTGGACGACGGATCGATGACTCTCGTCGCGCCGACCGAATGCGCCGAAACGCCGAGCGTCAAAGCGTGGATCGACGCCCATCTGGCGTCGAACGGCGCCATCCGCCGGGTCAACTTCGTCGATGTTCGCCAATCGATGGCGAACGGCGGTGGGCCAGCCTGCCTGCGTCTGCGCGTACAATGCGACCCCGCATTGGTCGATCCGCGCTTTCTGGTCGACGAAGCCAAGCTTGATCGCCTTGGCGAGGTGATCGCGCGGTCGTGGCCGAAAGAAATCGCCGCAGTCGAGCTTCAATCGCCCACCCTGATCGACGAGATTGAGAACGCCCAATCCGCGCTTCTCGACGCGCTCGATCTCAGCCGGCTCGACCGTCGAAATAGTTAACACTTTCGGGCGTACGTTAACGTTTTTTTCGCGGAACTCTGCCACTGGCACGGCGTTTGCTTAACCATATGACCATGTGGAAGCGTATCGGCCGACTATTCGTTATCAAGACTCGCTTCGAGGCGTTCCTGATCATCTACGCCATCGCCTTGGGCGCTATCGAGCGCGGCCGACATTATATGGAAATGATGCCGGGCACATTGGGCTGGGTTTTCGCCATTTTGTGTACGGGTGTCGTGTTCGTCGCCGGTGCCAAACTCATCGACTCCGTCACCCCCGACAAATCGGAAGTTGCGCAGCCAATGGTTTCGACTGCGCCTTGGCGTCGTCCTCGTCGGATCAGTCGTAATCGACCCAACCCACGCCGGCATTCCGCCGCAGGGTCAGTGTTCGCGCGTCGCAGGGATTGATTCCCTTGAACATGACGATGTCACCGGAGGCGGTCGTCACTCTCAGATCATAGGCGCAATCCGAATCATCGAACTTCCACGCCGCCTTGGCGCCGTCTTGCGCGAGCGATGGACCTGAATTCCAGCTACCACCCGGGGTGTTGCGGACCTCGATCGAACGAAGCTGGCTCCCCGTCCCATTGACCAGCGCCACGCTGGAAGGGGTGAAGGCATGCGCGGGCACTGCCGACATTGCGAGGGCAAAGCATAAATGGATTCTTCCGTTCATTGCTCTGGTATATAACGATTTGTTACTGAAAATGTAAGTTCAGTTCGGGGCAATTTGCCCTGTGGATATTAACCATGTGTTAGGACATTCGTCGCATCTTCGCTTCGCTTGGGGGACGACGACGATGGAATCGAACTTGCGCTACTATCTCCGCCGCGCCGCTGAAGAGCGGACTGCCGCCGTTCGTGCGGTCACGCCGCAAGCGCGCGAGCGCCACGACAAACTAGCTCAGGACTTCGCGATGCGTGCCCAGCAGCATAGCCCGATTGCCATGTCGGCCTGAACCAAGCCCACCGTGGCGACAAAACGAAGGCGCCATCGGGCGCCTTTTTCATGTCGGTTTGGGAGAAGTGGCGCGCCCGGAAGGATTCGAACCTCCGACCACCTGATTCGTAGTCAGGTACTCTATCCAGCTGAGCTACGGGCGCGCGGTGAGCGGGCTATTAGGCAGACACGACGACGCGCGCAACCCTGTTCGTAGCAATTGCGCGTCGGAAATTGCGTCCCTAGACATCATCGCCATGAAAGTCCTCGCGCTCATCCTGGCCGTGCTCCTCGCCGCCTGTTCGAATACGACCGCCACAACGCCATCGCTGGCACGCCGATCCGCGGAAGCGATCGACCCTCGGGTGCCGGTCAATGCTGACGTGCTCGGTGATCCCGCGGACCCTGCGCTCGAAGCCGAAGTGGCTGGATTGCTGGGCAAGGCGCGAAGCAGCGCAGCCGATTTCGATGCAGCGGTGCCGCGCGTACGGGCCTTGGCGGGTTCCGCGGGCCCGGTGCAAAGCGAGAGCTGGATCGCCGCGCAGGCGGCGCTGAGCGAGCTCGACCGATTGCGCGCGCCCGCCGCCGCAGCGGCGGCCGACCTTGACCAGATGCGCGCGGAGCGGGCGCGATCGGGTCAGCCGATTCTCGCTGCCGACCTTGCTTTGCTTGAAGGCGCTGCAGCCGAATTGCGGGCCATCAATGAACGGCTCGCGGGAACGCTCGACGCCGTCGGCGCCGCAATCGCGCGTTAGGCGAGCGCCGACGCGCGCGCTTGCGGCCAGTCGGAAGCATCGATTCGATAGACGATGGTCGGGTTGAGATCATCGCCGAACCGTGGATCGACATAATCGAATTCGGACCGGTGGGTCATGCCAAGCCGCTTCATCAGCCCCCAACTGCCCTCATTGCCGGCCACCGTGAGTGCCACGACATGGGGCGCCGAAAATCGATCGAAGGCAAGATCAAGCGCGGCGATCGCGGCTTCTTTCGCAATTCCCTTCCCCCACGCGCTTTCGCGCAGACGCCAGCCGACTTCCATTTCGCCGGTAATCGGCCCCGCGCCTGGAGCATTCACCCGTTTCAGGCCGCAAAAGCCCTGCAGCTCGGCACTATGACGATCCTCGACGATCCAGAAGGTGTGACCATAATTGCGCTGGTAGCTATCAAGGCGCGCCTTGGCGGCCCCCCATTCGTCCGTCGATTGGACCCCGCCGAGCCATCGCATCACCAACGGCGTGTTCATCACCGCATAGAAGCCGTCGCTATCGCCTTCCTCCCACATCCGAAGGACCAGACGGTCGGTGGTTGCTGCAACCCGGCAATCATCGGTCATGGCGAAGGACTTTCGTCGAGATGAAATAGAGCAGGAGGCCGCACATGGCGAAACCCGCGAGCAATTGCCACTGAACCGCGCTGGTCTGGATCGTCGCCCACAGGGACAAGATCAAGGCCACCGGGATCGCGAAGGCGATCGAGGCGGTAAACGTCGGTTGGCTTGCTTTCCTGCGCAGGGTCGGAAGCGAAAGGATCGACGCGATGTAGGCGATCAAGCGGGCAACCGTGCTGACCGTCGCGAGGAAAAGGAAGGATCCGCTCAGCGCAAACAACGTCATGACGATCCCCAGGAAGGCAATCGAGTTGGCCGGTGTTCCGAACCGGGCGGAAAAACGCCCAAACCAGGCCGGAAGCAAGCCGTCCTCCGCGAAGCTGGAGGTCATCCTGCTTGCCGATGTCACCCCGGCGGCGAGATTCGCGAGGACCGATACGCAGACCGTCACCCCGATCAGATAGGCCCCGACATTGCCCCCCACCAATTGTGCCAAGGCAACCAACGGTGCGTTGCCGCCGTGTCCTGCGACTTGCGAATGGCCGTAGACCCACTGCAGCGCAAAATAGATCAAGGTGACCAGGGCAAGGCTGCCCAGCAACGCGCGCGGCATGGCCCGCTGCGGGTTCCTGGTTTCGCCGGCAGGCACGGTAGCGTTCTCGAACCCGACGAAGGCATAGAGCGCCGCCAGCGCCACCCCTTCGACCGCGCTGAATTGCGGAAGGACGATTGGCTCGGTCGTGACGCTGCCGGCCAAACCGACTGCGATCAGGACGAGCAATGGCACGATTTTCAAGACGGTCAGCGTCGCCAACACGGCCACGACCCGCTTCAGGCCGACGATATTGATGATCGTCAGCCCACCAAGAATCGCAATCAGGGTCAGCGACCGACCGGGCTCGCTCGACACCCAGGGCCAGATTGCGCCGGCATAATCGGTCAGCACGATGGCGTTGGCGCCCAGGCTGATGACTCTTGCGGCATAAAAGATCCAGCCGACCTGGAAACCGAGGAAGGGACCATATGCATCGCTCACGAAGCGCTGGGGGCCACCCGACCGGTCGGTCAGGCGCGTCAATTCTGCGAAACAGATGACGATCGTTCCGACCAGAACGCCGCCGATCAGCAGCAACCACGGTGCGAACAGTCCCACGGCCAAGTGAAGAGTTTCGGTCAGGCCGAATATGCCCGCCCCGATCAGTCCGTTAATGACCAGCAACCCGACCCCCAGCGTGCCCATGGCGCGCGGAGCTTCGACGATTGGCTTGGCCATAACTATCCCCCGATGAGACGCGCCGCCTCCAGCGCATGATAGGTCAGCACCCCGGTCGCCCCGGCCCGCTTGAACGCTAGCAGCGTTTCCGCGATCAGCGCCTCGCGGTCACCAGCCCCGGCCGCCGCCGCCGCTTCGATCATCGCATATTCGCCCGACACCGCATAAGCGAAGGTCGGCACGTCGAACCGGTCGCGCACGCGTGCAACGACATCGAGATAGGCCAGCCCCGGCTTGACCATGATCATGTCGGCGCCCTCGGCAATGTCGAGCGCGACTTCGCGTAGCGCCTCGCCGCCATTGGCCGGATCCATCTGATATCCGCGCTTATCCCCCTTCAACCGGCCACCGCTGCCGACCGCGTCTCGGAACGGGCCATAGAAAGCCGACGCATATTTGGCGGCATAGGCCATGATCGCCACGTTGACGTAACCGGCGCTTTCCAGCCCGCTGCGGATCGCGCCGACGCGGCCATCCATCATGTCGGATGGTGCGACGATATCGGCTCCGGCCTCGGCCTGCACCACTGCCTGGCGGACCAGCACATCGACCGTCGCATCGTTGCGGACGTAACCTCCATCGTCGATCAAACCGTCGTGGCCATGGGCCGTGTAGGGATCGAGCGCGACGTCGGTCAGCACGCCGATTTCCGGCACCGCATCCTTTACCGCGCGAATCGCCCGACAAATGAGATTGTCGTTATTGAGCGCTTCCTCGGCCCGTTCGCTGCGCCGGTCGCCTGGCGTGTTAGGGAACAGGGCAATGCAGGGAATGCCGGCATCTCGGGCCAGCCTGGCTTGCCCGGCAATCCGGTCGACGCTCCATCGGCTGACCCCAGGCAGCGACGCAATCTCCTGCTCCTCACCCTTGCCGTCGCAGATAAACAGCGGCCAGATCAGGTCGGACGGATGCAGCCGATATTCGGCGAGCATTGCGCGGATCCACGGTGCGGAGCGGGCGCGGCGCATCCGCATCGCGGGGAAACTGGGTGAACTCATGAACGCCTTCCTAGCGATTTGTTGCAAGGGCGGAAAGAAACGTCGCGCCGAATGTTCACAGCGATATGAAATCCCTCCCCAAGCAGGCGATCTTGGTCGTCAACGCCATGAGCCGCCGCGGCGCCGACATCTTCGAAGAAGCCGCCGACAAATTGCGCGCGGCGGGCGTTGACCTGATCGATTCCATCGCCGTGACCGAACCGTCGAAAATGGATTCATCGATCAAGGATGCCATCGCGCGCGCGCCGATGGTGATCGTCGGTGGCGGCGACGGATCGCTGTCGACCAACGTCGATAATTTCGTCGGGAAGGATACGGTGTTCGCCGTCCTTCCGCTGGGCACCGCCAACAGCTTCGCCAAGACGATGGGGATCGGCGACGACCTGGACGATGCTATCGCTGTCATCGCCGATGGCGAACGCCGCCGCATCGACCTTGGTAGGATCGACGGCGACTATTTCGCCAATGCCGCCGCGATCGGCCTGTCGCCGCTGATCGCCGACACCGTTCCGCACCGTTTAAAGAAATATCTCGGAATGGTCGGCTATTTGATATGGGCCGCGCGGGTCGCGTTCAAGTTTCGCCCGTTTCGAATCACGGTGACGACCGACGACGGGAAGCAGCATCGCTGCTGGGCGACCGAGGTTCGAATCGCCAACGGGACGCATCATGGCGGCGTCGAATTGATCGAGGACGCCGACGTGCAAAGCGGTGACATTGTCATTCAGGCGGTGACGGGAACGCGGCTATGGGGCTTGGCCTGGAGCTGGTTCGCGACGCTGTTCAAACTCAGCGGACGCGAACGCAACACGACCGAATGGCGCGGCAGGAAAATGACGCTCGACACCCGCCCGCACCAGAAGATCAGCGTTGACGGCGAAATCGAGGCCAAGACGCCCGTCACCGTCGAAGTCGCAAAGGGCGCAATCGAAGTTGCCGCGCCGCGGCCGGGCCAGTTCGACAAGGAAGCGAGCGGCTAGCCCAGTCGGGCGAGCGCCGCCGACAATTTCTCCGCTTCGGCGGCGCGCGTGTCGTGATCGGCGCGGGCCTTTTCGATCGCTTCGGGCTTGGCACGCTCGGTGAAGTTCGCATTGCCGAGACGTGCTGCCAGGCCGTCACGTTCCTTCAGTGCCGCCTCGACTGCTTTCTTCAGGCGCGCGCGTTCCGCGTCGAGGTCGATTGCGCCCTCCAGCGGAAAGGCCAGGGTCACTCCGCCGACCACGATCTGGGCCGACGATTCTGGCACATTATTGGTCGCGACCGGTCCGTCGAGCTTGGCCATCCGGGCCAGCGTCGACTGGTTGTCGCCAAGTGTCACAAGCATCGCCGAATCGCCACCAACGACATGCGGCGTCAGCGCCGCTGTCCAGGGAATGTTGAGTTCGGCGCGCATCGCGCGAACTGCGTCGATCACGGCGACAAGGCCGTCGATGCTCGTCTTTGCGTCGGCGTCGACACTCGCTTCGGGCGCCGGCCACTTGGCGGTGATCAGCGGATAATCATCCCGGCTTCCAGCGCCCATCGCCGCCCACAATTCTTCCGTCACGAACGGCATGAACGGGTGGAGCATGACCAGGATTTGGTCGAACGCCCAGGCGGCGACCGCCTTGGTCTCCTCGTCCCACGTTCCCTTCACCAGCTCGACATACCAGTCGCAGAAGGTGCCCCAGGTGAAGTGGTAGATGGCGTC